>JBILUX010000014.1:0-16838 GCA_044370765.1 Candidatus Planktophila sp.
CGTACAAAGCGCGTTCTATGCATTTGCAAGTTTCTATTTTGTAAAACAGCTGCGCGATACGAAGCTACGTCCGTACATATTTCTTATTGGCATAGCGCTTGCATTCAATCCAACTCTCTCACTGAGCTCGTTAGTGGTTGGTTATGAGAGTTCCATAGCATCTTGTATGTTGATGATTGTTGGAATTATTATTAAATCAAGGCATTCACTTGGAGAACGAAAGTTTGGCATCTACATAGTAGGAGTCGGCGGTTTCTCCGCCCTTGCCTCCTTTATGCAACCCCGTTGGATGCTCACTACATTGGTTATTGCATGCACATGGGCACTTATGCATAAGAACCGTAGAGTTCAAACTGCCATTCTGGTCGGAGTAGTTGGAACCATGGCAATAGCGCCAGTGATTTTGGTTCAACGAAATTTACAATCAATTGACCAGGCGGTGATTTCGACGAACCTTGGAATAACTATGCAGCTCGGAGCGGGAGATAACGCCACGGGTGGATATTCAAACACCGGCGGAACCGTTCCTTGCGATCCAGTTCCCCCGGCAACTTCAGTCACAGATAGCGATCTCGTTAAGTGTGTAGTGAAATGGTATGCAGGCCACCCGATTAAGGCTATGCACCTATTTATTAATAAGGGATTCTTCTTCTGGTCACCGTGGTCCGGCTCGCTTGCAAATGGAACGATGGCCCGCAACCCATGGCTAAAAATCGATCCTCTCGTAAATATATCTAAGGGGAGTCAACAGGGATTTGATCTAGTGAATAAGCTGCCAGGGAAAATCATCTCCTTCGCCTGGGCCTTAGGTGGAATCTCAATGATGTTTATGGGCTTCTTCTGGCTCCGATCCATGAAGGGGATGTATTCCAATCTCGCCTATGTGGCCTTACTTCCAGTCGTGATCTCCTGGCTGGTATCAATGGGCACTATTGGCGACCATCGCTTTCGGATTCCAACCATGGGTTTGAGCGTATTTCTTCAAGTAATGGGCTATTTTGCCCTGCGCCACAAGGTGAAAACCCGCTCCTTTGCCGTGGCTTTGGAGCCAAGCGCCAAGGCGCGCTAATCTACGGCTCTGACGAACATACATAAGTAAGGGGGTCGCTTTATGGGTCGCGGCCGAGCAAAAGCTAAGCAAACTAAAGTTGCCAGAGATTTAAAGTACAACGCCCAAGATATGGATCTTGATCGCTTAACAAAAGAGCTCCATGGCGAAGTCGATACATCTAGTAATAAAGATGATGACGATCCCTTTGCTGAGGGCAATTACATCCCACGTGCGTGAGGCCAACTCCGTACGTCTCATCACTTCGTATCTACGAACCACTCTCGGCATTTGAGCCTGCCGATCGTTTACGGTGGCAATCGATTGATATCGATGCAACGAGTTATGTTTTTGAAGAAACTCTTGCGCTTCGCCGTTTAGTTTTTCCTGAACCGCCAGCTGGTCGACCAGATGGTGTTCACATTATTGAGGTAGATGGTGAGCGATACATTTCACCGTGGGCTACTGCCACTAGATGTTGGGCAGCTCTCGATAATTTTAAAGACTCGTTGCCAAGCACGGTTGTCCCCTTTTTTATAACACCTGCTATTGAAGAGGTAATTACAGCGGGCGTAGATTTACTCGAGGATAAAGTTCCTCATATTCTTAATGAGACTTGGGTAATTCCTCCACGGTGGTTCTTACTATTTGAACCACAAGAGCGCGAACGCGGCGAAGATGCCAATGGTTTATTTACAAGAGCACGAACATCAATAGCATTTGCGAAGGCGCGTGCTCAATCGGCACACGAGACCGTTGTCAGTGCATTTGGCGAAGGACCAGTCGAACAAGATTTAGAGAACTTGCTTGGGTGGCTTGAAATGTTTCACCCAAAGTCCCTAGTCGAATTAGATTACGGCGGGCTTGCAACATACCTAGATAAATCCCTTCGAGACAATGGCGAAGATGGACTATCGGCCGATACATCCATTGAAGATGTAACGCACTCACTAGCTGGTCTTGCCGCTGCCGATGGAATGGTTGCAGGTCAAGGATATGAACGGTTAATGTCGCGCTGGCGCAATGTTCAAGGCCTAGAGTCGGCAAACTAAGTTTTTTAAAGTATTGCTTTACGCCAAGTAAATCGCAATACTTCACCATATTACGGGGCAATTAGGACACGAGTGATCAAGGGGTGGGGCAGTGACAACAAATCGCGCCCAAGCGCCCGAGGTGCTTCTTACCCCCAAAGAGGTCGCGGTGCGATTTCATGTGAATCCAAAGACTGTTACGCGTTGGGCGAAGGCCGGCAAACTCACAGCGATTCGCACCCTCGGCGGACACCGTCGTTACCGTGAATCTGAAGTTCTCGAGCGTTTACGCGAGTATAAAGAGAGTACTAATTAAAGATAGGATTAGCTCATGGCCGATGACAAGAAACCCGCAGATGATGCCCGCGCAAAGTTTTTAGAGGCGCTTGAAAAGAAAAAGCATAAGAACTCATCTCTTCCTGGTGGCGGTACTGCATCTGGCCCAAAGGTTGGCGGTGCACAAGCAGGCGGCGCACCAGCTCCACGTTTTCAACGTAAGTCAGGTCCTTCAGGCTCTGCCGGCTAAGTGTCTGAACAACTCTTAATTGAAATTCGGGTTCGCCCAAATGCTTCACGAAATAAAGTAGGCGGAACTGTCGGAGATCCACCGCGCTTAGTCGTTGCGGTTCAAGCCCCTGCCGTCGATGGGAAAGCAAACCAAGCCGTAGTTAAAGAGCTGGCTAATGCATTCGACATTCGTGCACGGGATTTCACAATCGTTTTTGGCGAACTCGGACGCGACAAGAGGTTATTAGTCAGCGGTGATCTTGCAGTGCTGACCAAAAGATATGAAGAGTTACAGGAGACCGCGACGCTTCAACAAAGGCTCGATCTTTGAATCGCGACCTCTAAAATCTCTAAACATCTGCATTGAATCGATCGACCCACCACGCCCAAGTAAGGCGTCTCTAAAGCGATCACCATTTTTACGCAGCAGGCCACCGTTTTCCTTAAACCAGTCAACAGTGTCGGCATCTAGTACTTCAGACCAGATGTAGCCGTAATAGCCAGCAGAGTAACCACCGGCAAAGATATGACTGAAATATGTCGAGCGATATCGCGTCGGAACAGGAGCAAAATCAAGTCCGTAATCGGCCAGGGCTTTAGCTTCGAAGGCCTCTACATCGTTTACCAGGGCGGCTTGTTCACTATTTAATGAGTGCCAAGCTAGATCTAAAACCGCTGCCGCTAAATAACTAGTAGTTGTAAAGCCTTCGTTAAAAGTCGAGGCCTCATTCAAACTATCTACCCACTCTTGTGGCAGGCGCTCGCCAGTTTCAAAATGGCGGGCGTAGTTATCGAGTACCTCTGGCCACATAATCCACATTTCATTAACTTGAGATGGGAACTCAACAAAATCGCGTTGAACGGAAGTTCCAGATACTCGGGGGTACTTAACTTGCGACAACAAACCGTGGAGAGCATGTCCAAACTCATGGAATAAAGTTGTCGTGAAATCAAGAGTCAGAAGTGCTGGCTGTCCCGCCGGAGGCTTTGGAATGTTGAGATTATTAACAACAACAGGAAGCTGACCAAGAAGTAAGTTCTGGTCTACAAGGCTGTTCATCCATGCGCCACCACGTTTTGAATCACGTGTGAAAAAATCTCCAATGAATAGGCCCATTGGAGAGCCATCCTCATTATTAACTTCAAAAGCACGCGCCTCAGGGTGATAAGTAACTAAATCCGGACGCTCTTTAAAGGTGATTCCAAAGAGTTTATTAGCTGCAAAGAAGACTCCGTCATGTAGAACGCGCTCAAGTTCGAAGTAGGGGCGCATCTTTGAGGTATCAATGTTGTATTTTTCGATTCGCACCTGCTCTGTATAAAAACCCCAGTCCCAGCTTTCAATTTCAGCACCTGAAGACTTTTGAAGATCCTGAGCTTCGGCCTTGGCATTTCGGACAGCAGCTGGTGCAATCTTTCGAAGCATCGCGTGGACATTCTCGGGAGTCTGTGCAGTTTGTACGGCAATCACATGCTCGGCATGGGTGTTCTTTCCAAATAACTCTGCACGCTCTGCACGTAGTTTTATCATTTGCAGAAGGATCGGTTTATTGTCGTTTGCGTTCGGACGATTAGCTTTTAAGAGAGATTCACGCATAATCTTTTCACGAAGTCCACGGTTAGTAAGTGAATCAAGTACAGGGTTACCCGTGAAATTCACCATTGCAATGAGCCACTTACCTTCATGCCCGCGCTCTTTTGCCGCTGTGCCTGCAGCCGCAATCTCATTTTCACTAAGTCCATCAAGCTCTTCCAAGGTATCGACAAGTACGGCCAAATCATTGGTATCTGCGAGCACATTCTTTGAGAAGGTTGTTTCAAGAATTGAGAGCTCTTCATTGAGCTGCTTGAGACGATCTCTCTGAGCTTGATTTAACTGGGCGCCGGCATGGAGTAAATCCATGTAGTAACGCTCAAGTAGCCAAGAGTCTTCAGTACTGAGATTTGAACTTTCACGGTTTTTGTACAAACTTTCAATTCGAGCAAACAATGCCGGGTTTAGTTGAATCGCATCTTGGTGAGCTGCAAGCTTTGGAGCTATCTCCTCTTCGATGGCGTCAATGGCATCATTGGTATCACTTGAGGATTTGTTATAGAAAACCACTAACATTCGCTTTAAGATCTGACCACTTTTTTCCATGGCGACAATCGTGTTCTCAAAAGTGGCAGCTCCTGGCGAATTAAGAATCTGCTCAATCTCAGATAGCTGCTCAGTGCATCCGGCATAAAAAGCCGGCAAGTAATGCTCCTCTTTTATGGCAGCAAAATCTGGAAGTTCAAATTCAAGCGTGCTGCGATGAGCAAAGGGATTAGCGTCAAAGTTGGTCATGACGCGAATCCTACTCAGAGTGGATTAGTGAGGGCGACGACGACGCTGACTTGAATTAGGGCGAGGGCGCTTATTGCCACCACTTCGCACTGATTTTTCAACGATTGGCACGATGTAAGGAACCCCTGAAGGCTCCTGTGCGCCAGTAATCTTCATCAGCTCAGTACTCAGTGGAGTTACGCCAACAAACTTTGGAGTAACACCGGCACGAGATGTAAGACCACCGATTGATTTCTGCTGCTTAGTCGTTGCGATTGTTACAACAGTTCCGGCTTCACCTGCACGTGCAGTACGACCTGCGCGGTGTAGATAATCCTTGTGATCTGTTGGAGCATCAACGTGAACAACTAATGAGATTCCATCAACGTGGATTCCGCGAGCTGCAACATCGGTTGCGACAAGTGCGGCATTTGCCGACTCCTTGAAGAGTGCAAGGGTGCGAGTACGAACCGCTTGTGATTTTCCACCGTGAAGGGCTCCAACTGCAACACCTGCATGAGCAAGCTTGTCAGCTAAACGATCGGCGCCGCGTTGAGTCTTAACAAACATAATCGTCTTACCGTTACGGGCAGCGATCTGATTTGTAATGTCATCTTTATCGCCTGGGTTCATAACAAGAACGAAGTGCTCCATTGTTGAAACAGATGCACGGTCATTTTGTAGTGAGTGAGTCTTTGGGTTCTTCAAGTATTGACGAACCAATGAATCAACGCCACGGTCAAGAGTTGCTGAGAACAACAGACGTTGTCCATCGAGCTTTGCTTGATCCAAGATCTCTTTTACAACTGGAAGGAAGCCCATATCGGCCATCTGATCGGCCTCATCAAGAACTGTTATCTCTAACTGATCTAGTTGAACCTCACCCTTATCGAGTAAGTCAATTAAACGGCCCGGGGTAGCAACCAAGATTGCAGTGCCACGGCGCATCGCAGTAATCTGCTTTGCATATGACATTCCGCCGGCAACAACAACTGATTCGTGACCAATCGAGCGTGCTAGTGGCATTAAAACTTCATCGATCTGCTGAGCTAGTTCGCGTGTAGGCGTAAGCACAAGAGCTAGTGGCTTATGTGGCTTTGCAACGCGGCCATTTAAGTTATTAAGCAGAGCTAAACCAAATGCAAGTGTCTTGCCTGAGCCAGTCTGCCCACGACCCAAGATGTCATGGCCAGCTAATGCATCTGGCAATGTTGCAATCTGGATTGGGAATGGGTGCATGATTCCCTGCTTAGCAAGGGCGTTAACCAAGGGTGCTGCGATTCCTAAATCAGTGAAAGTTGTTGTGATCTCAGTTAATGGAGTCGCATCAATCAAATTAGCATCGGCTAAATTTGTTGAGATGTAATTATCATCTGCACCGAAATCAACGGCGGCATTGGTATGAGTCTTTGACGAATGTTTAAAATCATCACGAGCATAAGCCGGTGAATCATTTCGACGATCGCGGACTGGGCGTTCGGCACGGAAGTTTGCTGCGCGTGTATCTGGTGCCTCTGAACGCTTCTTCGGACGAGTTGGATCAAACTTTTCTACCTTGCGTGGAACAAAGTTAGGGCGCCCATCATCAGTGCGCGAGACCTTTGCAACTGCTGCATCACGGCGATTTGTTGGACGAGTCTCTGATTTCTTGTACTCAGTCTTTTTGTATTCAGTCTTTTTAAACTCTGGCTTCTCGTACTCAGGCTTTCTATTTTCTGGCTTGACGTACTCTTTTTTCTTGTACTCAGTCTTTTTAAACTCTGGCTTCTTATCTACTGGGCGCTTGGCGCGCTCGGTGCGTTCTGCAACAAACTTCTTTGCACGGCTCTCAGGTTTTTGTGAAAGCTCGATACGTGCCTTGCGCTCCTCTGGTGCCTCAACTGGGCGTGGACGCGAAGCGGTTTTTTCCTGGAAACGCTGTGCGCGTAGTTTTGAGCGATCCGTTAAGCGGACATCTTTTTTAGAGACAGTCGATGGATCAGCATCTGAGTAACGGCGCGTTCTTGGCGCTGCAGCGGATTTAGCGGTAGCGGATTTTGTAAGAGCTGCGACACCTTTGCGCGCATTCTTCTCGGCAGTTGTGTGACGAGCTTTAGGATCTGCGGCTTTAAAAGCGGCAGCCTTCTTGGCGCGCTTAGGTTTACCGACAGATGCTGCGCGACGGGCTTTTCCGGGCGCTGAAGTACGTGGTTGTAGAGACATAGAAATGCATACCAATCGAGACGACAAGCGCGTCTCGGGTGTGACTGGCTCCAGAATGGGCCGTCAGGGTGGTGATAAGACTCGCAAGTAGCGCTACATGTGCGGCGCTTAGGGGAAGTTCTTTGATGCGGTTGCATCAACGTAGCCAATTCTACCGTGGATTATTGCTCTTCTTTACCACCACAATCTTCCAAACTAGGCATGGCTAGCTATGCCATCATGGCTCGGTGCCTTCAATCTCAGCAGCCAATAAGCCAAGCTCTAACTGGATCAGCCTCTACATCGCCTTAGGCGTCGTTTGGGGTTGTTCTTTTATATTCATAAAGTTGGGTCTTGAGTTCTTAACGCCAATCGGGGTCGCTTTTGGGCGGGTTTCAATGGGTGCACTAACCCTCGTCTTCTGGGCCAAGTACAAAAATATTCAACTTCCAACGGATAAGAAGATTTGGTTTCATCTCTGGGTAGTCTCACTTCTGCTCAACGTTATTCCTGGATTTCTATTCGCAGTGGCTGAAACTGAAGTTACCTCAATACTTGCAGGAATTATTAATGCCGTAACTCCACTAATGACTTTGCTTGCAATCATGATTGTTTTTCGTGAAGAAAAGCTCAAAAGCTATCAAGTACTTGGCCTTCTTCTCGGCTTCATTGGTGTTCTTACAGTTTTGGGTGCTTGGAATGGCCTGGGTGAGAATCCCATAGGCGCAGTGCTCGCACTTCTACTTGCAGTAACGTGTTATGGATTCTCCTTTCCTTATTCGCGAAAATTTGTGCTTCCAAGAAAGTTACAACCTGAAGCCCTTGCTGCGGTGCAGGTTTCAGCAGGAGCGCTCACGCTCTTACCTTTCTATCTGGTAGATGGCATTGCAAAAGATGAGTATCGCCCAGGGCCAGTTCTTGCAATGATCGCACTCGGTGTATTTGGTAGTGGCTTTGCCTATATTTGGAACTTCAAAATTATGGAGGCCGCTGGAAGTGCAATTGCAAGCACCGTTACATATGTGACACCAGTGGTCGCCGTCATTGTGGGCATTATTTTCCTCGGCGAAAGTGTGGCCTGGTATGAACCTGTTGGTGCCGGCATTGTTCTATTTGGGGCAGCGGTAGGGCAACAACGGATAAAGCTATTTAATCGATTCTAAATCCATCTTTAATCGGCCCAAGGTCAATGCCTGCGGTCGAATGGTTGTGTCATCATTGCCGGGTGCCTTTGCCCTCCGCTATCCGTAAACAAGGCTCTAACTGGATCAGCCTCTACTTTGTCTTAGGCCTCGTCTGGGGCTGTTCCTTTATCTTCATTAAATTAGGCCTTGAGTTCTTAACACCAATCGGAGTCGCCTTTGGTCGAGTCTCTTTGGGTGCGATAACCCTCCTACTTTGGGCTAAGTATAAGAAAATTAAACTTCCAACGGATAAGAAGACCTGGTTTCATCTCTGGGTAGTCTCACTCCTGCTCAACGTTTTTCCCGGAATTTTATTTCCACTGGCTGAAACTGAAGTTACTTCAATCTTGGCAGGAATTATTAATGCAGTAACACCATTGATGACTTTGTTAGCAATATTGATCGTCTTTCGAGAAGAGAAAATCAAGGGATACCAAGCAATAGGTCTCCTACTTAGTTTTATTGGCGTCCTGATCGTATTCGGGGTTTGGAAAGGTTTAGGTACCAATCCATTTAGCGCGGTACTCGCGCTTTTGTTGGCCGTTACCTTTACCGGGCTTTCATATCCGTACGTTCGAAAATTTGTACTTCCACGAAAGATACAACCTGAAGCTCTTGCCGCGGCTCAAGTTTCAGCTGGCGCACTGACACTCCTCCCTTTCTTTTTAATAGATGGAATTGCAAAGGATGAGTATCGCCCAGGGCCAGTTCTTGCGATGATCGCACTTGGCGTATTTGGAAGTGGCTTTGCATATATCTGGAACTTCAAGATCATCGAAGCAGCAGGAAGTGCGATTGCGAGCACCGTTACATATGTGACACCAGTGGTCGCCGTTGTTGTTGGCATTATCTTTCTCGGCGAGAGCATGGCTTGGTATGAACCTGTCGGCGCTGCGATTGTTCTATTAGGGGCAGCGATCGGGCAACAGCGCATCAAATTACTGAATAGAAAAACCAACGGGTAGTTCGAGTCGATTCTCACGCAGTGAAGCCTCATCTGTAAGAATCGCACGTGTTGAATCATCTGCAACGATGACACCATCTCTCAAAATTACTGACCTAGAACACAATTCGTATGCGTACGGCAGATCATGTGTAACCATCACCATTGTTATGTCTAAGGAGCGCAAAATGTCAGCTAATTCGCGGCGACTAGCAGGATCAAGATTTGACGATGGTTCATCAAGAACAAGAATCTCGGGCTTCATGGCCAGCACTGTTGCAACAGCAACACGTCGGCGCTGCCCAAATGAAAGATGATGCGGTGGACGATCTTTGAACTCAAGCATTCCAACTAAATTCAATGCGTCATCAACAATTGCCTCTAGTTCATCACCTCTCTTACCCATGTTATACGGACCGAATGCAACATCTTCACCAACAGTCGGCATGAAAAGTTGATCATCGGGATCCTGGAAAACAATTCCAACCTTTGACCGAATCTCTTTAAGAGATGCCTTGTTCTTTGAATCAACTAACTGACCTGCAACATGGATTGATCCATGTGAAGTTGGGTGAATTCCATTCATGTGCATTACTAGGGTTGTTTTACCCGCACCGTTCGGCCCAAGCAGTGCAACACGCTCTCCTTTTTGCACCGAAAGGTTTACACCGTAAAGCGCTTGATTCCCATCGGGATAAGCGAAAGCAAGCTCTTTGATTTCTAGGCTTGGTGTAGTCATTACAGTTTTCCAATCAGTAATTGAGCGATAAAGACAATTGCAGCAACTAATGGATACGCCATTGCCAACAACCAAATCTTCCTGTTTATGTGTGGCGGTTCTTCATGAGGTAGAACACCTTCGTAACCACGAGACAGCATCGATAAGTGGACTCGTTCACCGCGTTCATACGAGCGGATAAATAGTGCACCAGCAACTGTTGCCAAAACTTTCCAATGCTTAAGTCCAGTTGCCTCAAAACCGCGCGATTCTCGCGCAACCTTCATGCGTTCCATCTCATCATTTACTACGTTGACATAGCGCAACATGAAAGAGGCAATCTGAACCATCAGAACAGGAAGCTTTAATCGCTCAAGCCCTCGAAGGATTTCACGAGCAGTTGTTGATGTAGACAAAATAATTGCTGTCATTACGCCTAAAGTTCCTTTTACAACAATTCCAGAACCTGCAATTAAACCCTCGCGGTAGAGCTCAAAAGGACCAACTTGCACCTTCTCACCAGAACCAAAAAAAGGCATCAGAATCGCAAAAAAAACAAAAGGAATTTCGATTAATGAGCGCTTAAAAAGCAGAGAAAAGGGAATCTTTGCGATTGAAACCACCGTTAGCAGCCAGATGAAATAAGCAACAAAGGCAGGCCATTGGATAACCGGGGTTGAAACAACGATCAATATAAATGCCACTGCGGCAATGATTTTCAGATGTGGCGGAAGGGAGTGTACGAAAGAGTGACGATGCAGGTAGAGCCTTTCACCTACATCATGACCGTGGTGATGGTTCTCTTGTTGGACCTTAACTGTCATCCCTCTTTGTCTTGCGTGCAATGAGTTTAAATCCAATTCCCGCAACAACTGCGGTGCTAATGACACCAATTACTCCAGCTACTCCAGTCGAAGTGCGTTCATTGTCGATTCCCTTTACGCCGTAATCAGCCAAAGTACCATCGGCATTTGTGTGATCCTTCGCAGTATCAATGAAACCAATTTCTTGGGCAACTTTTTCTAAACCATCTGGTGATGACGATGCATAGAATGAAACGACACCTGCTAGAAATACAGAAACAATAAATCCTGCGATATAAAACTTACGATTAGTTAGCATTTCGAATCTCTAATTTCTGAACGTTGTTCTTCCAACCATAAACAAGATCACTTCGGCTAGCTAAGACCGCGCTAACAGTTAGACCCGTGATTAGCGCTTCGCCAATTCCAATAAGTACATGTGTGCCCACCATTGCACTTAGGACTGCAGAAGTTGAAAAGGTTGCTGTTGCGCCCATCGCGTATTGAATTGTGAAGCCAACTGCGGCAGCCGGGACAGAAAGCAATCCACCGATCGCTGCTGCTAATGAGATTGATGATTTATTCTTTGGAAGAACCTTGCGAAGCAGCAAGAAGATTCCGTAACCAGCCCAGACCCCGAGAACACCCATATTAAAGACATTAAGACCGAGCGCTGTTAATCCGCCATCGGCAAATAAGAATCCTTGCATTAACAACACCACGGTCAACGCTAAAGTCGCAGCCCAGGGGCCAACCAGCACCGCAGCCAACGCACCACCTAATAAATGGCCACTCGTTCCTGCAACAACTGGAAAGTTGAGCATTTGAACGGCAAAGATGAAGACAGCAGTTAGGCCAGCGAGTGGCGCGGTCCTCTCATCTAATTGCGTGCGTGCGCCTTTTAAGGCGGTTGCTACCCCGGCAGCAGCTAACCCGGCAAACAAGGCAGAGGTCTGGATATCAATAAACCCGTCTGGAATATGCACAAGGAAATCTTAATGCACATGATTTGCATCTGCATCTCGAAGGCAACTCGGGCGCAAAATAGGAAAATAGCTCGTGACTCTGATCGAACTCCCTCTTTGTTCCTATGCCAATGCGCATAAGTCTCTTGCAGGAGCGAAGATCATGGCTGGGTCACTGGTGCAGGATTTGGAGCGGGGCAACTACTAGGTTCATTCGCCCCTTCCTATATGCACATGGTTCGCCAGCAGAAAGCGTAAGGCAACCTCACTATCTGTCCATTTGAAGCCGGATTTAAGAATTTGCGTATAGAGTCGCGTAAAGAACCTGCACGGGAGAGGCGGCCTGCGTGAGCGAAGACGATGACATGGAAGAAATCATCACAGAGGAGATGCTCTGGGATCGGATTCCTGAAGTCGATGGCGAAGAACGTGCCAGTACGTATTACGAGCTCAGTGCAAGAATTTATGCCCGCGGTCAATATGACGAGGCTTTAGCCTTGGCCGAAACTGCGCGTGACATCTATTCAACTCTAGGAGCAAGTGCCCCAAGTGAGGGCTTAGCTCAAGCCTATTCAGCAATTGGCTACAACCTTAATCAGTTAAAGCGTATGGATGAAGCTGCAACTGCAATGAGCAAAGCCGTTGAAATTTTGCGTGAAAACAAATCACCTATCGCTCTAGAACTTGCCTGCACATTAGGCGAGTGGTGGTACACATCGAAACAATATGACAAAGTTGTATTGACGATGGGGGAATGCGCTCAAGAGCATTTAGTTGATGGAAATGAAATTGGCGCTGCTAACGATTTACATCTGATTGGTTGCGCTGAACGCGAGTTGAAAAACTATGAAAAAGCGATTGATGCTTTTAAAGAGGCGCGAATATTATTTAAACGCAACAAAGAGGTAATTCATGTCGCCCGTTGCGATCAGAAGATGGCCTCATGCCTGATTGAATTGAATGAAGGCGAACTAGCTCTTGAAACTGCCCGTAAAGCTATCGACGTCTTTGAAACTGGTCACGATCATCGCCGCGAAACATTTGCGCTCTTTGAGTTAGGTAAAGCTCAAATCCTTCTGGAAAAATTCGATGATGGCTTGGCAACACTTGAACAAGTCTTGTCAGTAGTCAGCGAAGATGAGCCTAAAGATTTTGAGTTCATTATTGATGTCGAATCCCGGATTGCAAAGATCATCCGCATGCAGGGGCGAATTGAAGAGGCCGATGAGATTGAACGGCGTCTAAAGTCGGTGCAAGAGGCGCTAGCAGATGAGCCTGAGGCGTGATTAAGGGATTAAAAACTCTGCCTGAAATACGAATAACGATGGTCTGTATGGGCAATATCTGCCGCTCACCGATGGCCGCAGCTGTTCTTTCCAACCGCACTGCCGAATGGGATAAACCAAAAATAGTTGTTGATAGCAGCGGAACAGGGGCATGGCACATTGGTCAGAGCGCGCACCCAACCTCGCAAAGAGTTTGGGAAGAGGCGGGTTACACGTATGAGCACTCGGCGCGCCAGTTTCAATCAAGCGATTTCTTCACAACCGATTTAATTTTAGTGATGGATTCAAGCAACTTTAATAAGGTCATTAATTTGGCAGATAGTGATGATTCGCGGAAGAAAGTATTTTATTTACGGAGCTTTGATCCATCGCTTGCATCAATTGATCCGACTTCTGCGCAGTTTCATAAACTGGAAGTTCCAGATCCCTATAACCAATCTATAGAGGCCTACCAAGAAACATTGCTTATGATCGAGCAGGCCGTAGATGGCCTGTTGCAAGAGTTAAAGCGCCAATAAGGGCAGCGACTGCGGTAGTAACCAACTCTTATTCATCGTGGAAGATGTTGCAATGCCCAGTGATACATAGCGATCGCTCCCGCAGCCGATGCGTTCATTGATCGGGTTGAGCCATATTGATTTATCTCGTAGAGAACTTCGCAGGCGGCAATACCTTCTTCAGACATTCCAGCCCCTTCTTGGCCAAATAGAAGAACGCAACTCTCAGGAAGCTGGGCGCTCTCTAACTGCTTCGAACCCGGCACGTTATCAATGCCAATAATAGGTAAGTGATTTTCTTTACACCATTTCGCGAAATCTTCAATTGTTGGATGGTGGTGAACTGTTAGGTATCTATCGGTGACCATAGCACCGCGTTTATTCCAGTCGCGCTTTCCAACGATATGTACACCAGCAACGTTAAATGCATTTGCTGTACGTACGACCGAGCCGATATTTAAATCATGCTGCCAGTTTTCAATGGCGATCTGCAGTTTATGACGCTTCGTATTTAGATCCGCAACGATCGCCTCAACGCTCCAGTAGCGATAGTGATCTAAAACGTTTCTACGGTCGCCATTTTGTAGTAACTCAACGTCGTACTGATCGCCCTGTGGCCATGGTGCTTCATGCGGTCCTACGCCAATAACTGGAAAAAACTCACCCGGGCCAATAGTGCCTGGGGTTGTTGGAGAAGACATAGACGCACTCTAAACTGGTTACATGACTACTATCAACACGATTCTCTATGTAATCCATATTCTCGGCGTTGTAGCAATTCTTTACTTCCTATTACACCAGTTGAACAAAAATCCTCGGAAGTTCAACCCAGGAATTTTGCATGCAGGTCTAACAGCCCTTATCGCGGGATTAGCCATGGTGGGGATGTTTTCAACAGTACATCCCGATGAGACGCTCAACCATACAAAGGTTGGCATCAAGCTTCTAATACTTATTGCGATTCTTCTCATCGGCTATCGAAATCTCAAGAAACCAATCCTTGAAAAGAGTACGTGGCTACTTCTAATCGCTCTTACTACTACTAATATTTTTATCGCCTCATTCTGGCACTGATAGGCGCATGCACCGGAAAATCCTCCTCGCGCTACTTGCTTTAACAACCGCACTCGGTGTTGTTCCAGCAGGAGCTGTACTTTCGGCTGCCTCCATTCCTGCCGCCTTTAACGAGCTCCTAAAAATTCCAGCGCTCTCAAATCCGGCGATGATCTTAATTGATGAAACAACAGGAGAAGTCGTATATGAGAGAAACTCATACTCGCAAAGAAAACCTGCATCCGTTATGAAGATTCTCTCTGCTGCGGCGACTCTAGAGTATTTAGATCCGCTCAGTAGTTTTCAGACCGATATATATTTGGGAGCTGAACCAAAGACGTTGGTCATTCAAGGCTCATTTGATCCATGGATAAGCCTGAGTGATACCGTCGCTAAGAAAATGCACCGTACATCTCTGCCGCGATTAGCTTTCCACTCAATGACGGCGTTAAAAGCGGCAAATGGCGGATCGCTTAAAAATATAAAAGTCATGTACGCAGGCATTTACTCACAGGATGTTGCAAATTTAAAGGCATTTTGGGCCAAGCGAGGATTTAAGCCAACAATGAAATCCGTTGGAAATCAAACATTAGCTTCCGTTCAAGGTGATTTCGTGCTTACTTCCACATCTCCCCCAATTGCAGAGATTCTAGATTTTACGCTTTTGTGGAGCGATAACCTGCTTGCAGAACGATTAGCTCGCCTGGCTTCAAAGAGTGCCGGACATGGATTGAATGATGAAGGCGTCGCCATTACTTTTGCCGAACTTTTAAGTAAGTTCGATATCGATTCATCAAAACTCGTAATAGTTGATGCGAGTGGTTTATCAAAAGAGAATCGAATTACTGCGCAAATCATCGGACAGCTACTGCTGAAAACTCGCAGAGATGAAAAGTTTGCACTTCTTTATCAATCTTTGCCAGTAAGTGGAGTTTCAGGCACTTTAAAAAAGCGATTTATAAAGACCGCGCCAAATGCTGTGGGATTAGTGCGTGCTAAAACGGGTACTCTCAACGGTACCGTTACTTTGGCCGGTTATGTCGAATCAACAGATCGCGAGTACATTTTTGTTGCCTTAGCCGATGATATTCCTAGGGGAAATAGCGCGAGTGACAAGGCGCGAAATGCAATTGATCGTTTATTAGGCAGGATTGCGGCGCCGAATATACCCGCAGAGATCTCTGAAGCTAAGCCAGCCGCCTAGCTAGTTATTATCAAAGATTTTAATTGAACCACCGTAGCAAGCGATCCAAGTTCGCTGCGTAGGTGTATCAAAAGTTACTCCGATTGGCTCATTACAAACCTTTATAGTTTGAAGAGTTTTCATGTCACTCGTTCGCACTTTAGAGACCGTGTCACTCTTAAAGTTGATCACAAACAGGGCAGAGCCATCATCTGAAATTGCAAGACTCCGTGCCGCTTCACCTGTCTTAACCTGCTTACCCGCCTTATTTGTCGACAGATTCCAAGAGGCAACTTTTCCTGAAAGATTCATGGTCACGTACATCATGGAGTCATCTGGCGAGAGGACGATTGCGCGCGGATTACTGCCAATTGGAATATAGGAGACAGAGAAGTCATCGAGATTTACAACATGGATTCGATTACCGCCCATTTCGGCGACGTAGGCGGTCTTTCCATCACTACTTACGGCAATCCCTCTGGGATAACGGCCAATTTTAATAGTTTTAATGATTTTTTGTGACTCGACTGAAATTACCTTGAGATCATAGGAACACCAGTTAGAGACAAGCACGTATCTATTATCAGGAGTGGTTTCAACGACTTTAGGTACCGAGCCAACTGGATAGACAGCATCGATTTCGTAACTACTCAGATCTATTCGATAGAGAAAACTGGAGTCAAACTTTGATGCCGGCGAGCACGTGTCATGTCCTTCGCGGTTATAGCCTTTTCCGTACATGGCATAGTTTGTTACATATAAGTATTGTCCATCGGGGGAGTATGAGCCTTCAACAGGTGCACCTTTATAAAGGGATGAATACTTTGAGTAGCCAAATTTAGAGAGCTGAACTGAGTCAGGAACAGTCTTAATTAATTCAAAAGTGTTGGCGTCGTAGATTGTGATGCTGTGTTTGTACATCATGTTATGAGCACTTACGAGTCCACTGCCCGAAGATCTAACTGATTTGGGTGAAATATTGCCAGTAATCGTCTTTACCAGCGACATCTTACTTTGACTAGTTAAAACTTCACTATGCGCCGGTAAAGAGATAGCGCAGAGTGAAGTTATTACTGCTAAAAATATGGAGTTACGGCGCATGCCCTAACTATATTGCTTAGAATTTAGTCG
>JBILUX010000146.1:0-3472 GCA_044370765.1 Candidatus Planktophila sp.
ACATCGTGGGCTTTGACCCCCGCGGAATAGGCCAATCCACCCCTATTCACTGCCTCAGCAACGCCGAGCAGGATGCGCTCTTTGCCAATGACCCCAAGCCCGATAACGATGCCGAGTACGCTCAAACCCTCTCCGATACTCAAAGTTTCGTCGATAAGTGCCTGGAAAATACTGCAAACCTTGAACATTTTTCAACAGAGGCCGCCGCCCACGATATGGAGCTTCTACGCGAAGCTCTAGGTGAGGCAAAGTTAAATTACATGGGCTTTTCTTACGGAACCTACCTTGGAACTTTATATGCCGAGCAGTTTCCTAATAACGTCGGACGCTTTGTTTTAGATGGCGCAATTAATCCAGCAATCTCCATCGACGAGCAATCATTAGTGCAGGCTGTTGCATTCGATAAAGCGCTCGCCAACTTTGTTATCGATTGCCGCGATCATAAAAACTGCCCTCTACCTAAAGATGCAACCTCTACTTTTTTCACTGAGCTATTCAATAAAACCGCCGCAAATCCTTTAACGATTACTAACGGCGAATCAACGCGCCTCATTACCGAAGGACTCGTAGTTACCGGCACTGCATCTGCGCTCTATGACGATGCATCGGGTTGGCCACTTTTGCGCGCGGCAATCGCGCAAGCCCTACAAGGTGATGGAAGCGGATTTGCGAAGTTAGCCGATGGATACAACGGCCGTAACAGCGATGGCACTTATAGCAATAATCAAAACGATGCCAACATTATTATCAATTGTTTAGATTGGCAGGAGAGCCGCAGCAACGAAGCAGTACGTGCAGCGGCAACAAAGTTTATTAAGGCTGCCCCCGTCTTTGGTCCCTACGTCGCCTTCAGTGGAATCACCTGCAACGTACTTAACCAAGCCATTGGCAACACACAAATTACGACCGATCAAAACACCGCGCAGTTTCAAAAAACGGCAACGCCGATTCTGATCATCGGCACCACCCAAGATCCAGCAACCCCGTATGCATGGGCTAAAGCCCTCACTAACTACATCGTGGGTTCGCACTTAATAACAATGAAGGGTGAGGGCCACACGGGCTATGGCCGGGGTTCGGCCTGCGTCGATGACGCAGTGGACACCTACCTTATAACCGGAGAAACCAGTTTTAAGGCCTTAAAATGCAATTCTTAACCAAGGAGTAGAAATTGAATTTAGATTTGTCTAGGGACCATACCTTCAGTAAGGGTATTTATGATTTTATGGCCGGCGTCGAAACAATTAAATCAGGGAACTCAGAAGGCAATATCGAGCTTGATTACGCATGGGATTATGAATCTGATCCAGTAATAACACCAACAATAATTCACGAATGGAAGTACCTAGATCAATTGGTCTCGACGCATGTATTCAAAAGTGCTAAATCCACCCTGTCTCTCGGAGGAGGAGGATCTTCAAGAACGCATGAATACCTTTCTCCTGGAACCCAAGAGTTTGCAATCCTAAACACAGGGAAGTGGGATTTAGAAAATGCTCACCTTCCTTCTGCAGAAGTTATCTCCCTTTTAGTAAGGGCCACAGGCGAAAATATGCCATTTCTAGACCAGTCATTTGATGCAATTGAAATCCCTGCGACTCTTGACCACGTGGTAGATGCCAAGAAAGTTCTAGAAGAGTGCTTCAGAATTCTGAAAGACGGAGGGAAAATAGGGATCACTTTGGGTAACTCACGGAGCTGGTATCGGAGACTGATTGAATTCATGAGAATCCGAATCGCCGATAACCATGAACACCACCATAACTTTCACTTTACGGCTAATGATGTGGAAAATATTCTGGCAGCAGCAGGCTTTGTCAAAATTAATACCGTAGGAACGGCTTATTTAAAGCTTCCTAAAGCACTCGAGCGGAAAATTAACTCATCTGTCGCACTCTCCACCCATAGGTTTATATCCAATACCGTTTTAAGATTAGTTTTCGGAAAAACCAATGGGGGCATGTTTCTTGTTTTTGCGAGCAAGCCAAAAACCCTCTAAATTCATGAAGAGCGAGTAGATCATGTGGCACCTTCTTAATTCTCTTGGATTTCTTCATAAGCCCGGCAGGCAAGTAGCGTGAGAAACCAGGGCCATACGGGCTTTGGCCGCGGCTCTGCCTGCGTTGATGACGCCGTTGATACCTACTTTACAAGCGGCGTAATCCTCACAAAAGACCTCACCTGCACCCAGTAATTAAGGGTCCGGCTCAGCTTTTTCAGCCCAGCCCGATGGTAATTAGCACCCCTTTTGATAGGGCAAGATATTACCTATGCGCTTAGACCATGTCTCATACGTAACATCCCATGATCAACTAGCCGACACAGTTCAGCGCTTAGGTTCACGCCTTGGCAGCACCTTTGTTGATGGCGGAGTCCACCCACGCTTTGGCACACGCAACTTCACATTACCCTTACAAAACGGTCACTACATTGAAGTTGTATGCCCACTAGATCATCCAGCATCGGACGCGTCTCCATTCGGCAACGCAGTCTCACGCCGCGCAGCAGAAGGTGGCGGTTGGCTTACATGGGTCGTTGCAGTCGATGATGTCGCAGCGATTGAAGAACGCCTTGGACGTCCAGCAGTAGATGGTCACCGCACAAAGCCAGATGGAACAGATATTCGTTGGAAGCAGATTGGTGTTCTTGGAACACTTGAGGATCGTCAACTTCCATTCTTTATCGAGTGGATTGAAAATCATCACCCATCAACAGATGGCAAGGCAGTTGCAAAAATAGTTAAAGTTGAAATCGCTGGAGATGAAGCCACGATTACTAACTACCTTGGATCAGATACTGCAAAAGCCCTTGGCGATAACGTTGAAGTTGAATGGCTATCACCAGAAGACAACGATGGCGAAAGCGGAATCGTTGCAGTGCATTTAAATACCCCAACCGGAGTTGTTCGTCTCGACTAAGTCGAGTTAATTCGGCTGTAGATACATATAATCTCTCCATGAGTTTTAGCGCCGGCCAATTCGCACTCATTGGCATTATGGCCTTTGCCCTGACCGGCCTTCTTACATGGCCCATAAGGCGCTTAGCTATCCGCATAGGTGCAATGGATAAGCCCAACCTTGAGCGCAAGACTCAGAAAGAGCCGGTGCCGTATTTAGGTGGGGTCTCAATCGCCATCGCAGTTACCGCCCTTGCTTATGCCGGTGTTGTTGCATCTGATTTCACAACCACAAACTTTCCACTTGCTAGCTATGTCTTAATTCCGGCGCTCGCAATGGGGTTAATGGGTTTAATCGATGATCTGAAAGGGTTGCCCGCTCTACCTCGACTAATTCTCCAAACCATTATTGCAATCGCTGTGGCACTTGTCCTCATTAACACTAATACTGTTGGCGTTGCCTTTGACGATTCAATTGTTAATCAGGCAATAACAGTCTTTTGGATCGTTGGAATCTGCAATTCAATTAACTTTTTCGATAACTTAGATGGCGGCGCCGCCGGAACTGCAGTCGTT
>JBILUX010000140.1:0-3532 GCA_044370765.1 Candidatus Planktophila sp.
TTGCCCCATCACTTGGCTCCAACGCATACACGAGTGAAAAATATGGCGCTAACCTCGAGCTCCATCGCCCGCTTCCTGCGCCAAAATCGCCAGCAACGGAATTAGCAGGATCAAACTGGGTTAAATCAAGGGGCGCGCAGTACGCGGCAAACTGGGCATCTAGCGCCTCGGCAGTCTCACTTTCGGCATAGTCAAAGGCTGCCCATTCATGACCAAAGCCATCGATCACACCTTGATCAAGGTTTTCATCTTTATCGCGCTGACTCACAGTGCCCCTTACATATCAACTCGGTCTCGCACTTCACAATCCTTGCACTAGGTATATTAAAGGACAGAGCATTTTCATGGCTTCATTTCCTTAGAATCACGTCCAGGAATAGACCAATACACCCCTTAGAATTGCCGGCATGGCAAAGGTAGCGGTCACCGGTGGGGCTGGATTTATCGGCTCTAATTTAACCCGTCGCTTGATATCTGAAGGCTATGACGTCGTCGTAGTAGATGATCTTTCAACTGGTCTGATCTCCAATGTTGATCAAGAAAAATCGGAATTTCATCAGGTATCAATCACCGACCCTAAAGCGCTCAAAAACGCGCTTAATGGATGCGAAACCATCTTCCATCTAGCTGCCCGTGGTTCAGTCCCCCGTTCCATTAAAAACCCAGTCGCTACTCATGAGGTCAATGCAACAGGAACACTTAATGTCTTAGAAGCTGCCCGTGCCAACGGTGCTCACGTAATTTTTTCATCCTCTTCATCGGTCTATGGCCGCAATATGCAGCTACCAAAAGATGAGTCAATGTGGCTTGGACCAATGACTCCTTACGCCGCAAGCAAATTGGCGGGCGAAGGATATGTTCAGGCATATGCCGCCGCGTACCAAGTGCCAACAACACTCTTGCGCTTCTTTAACGTCTTCGGCCCACGCCAGCGCCCCGACCACGAATACGCCGCCGTTTTACCTAAGTGGATATGGCTTGCAATGCAAGGCCAAGCTATCGATGTCTACGGTGATGGCAGCGCTTCCCGTGATTTCACCTACGTAGACACGGTTCTTGATATTGCGATGACAGCGATGAAGGAGAAAGTATTAACCGAAGGCGCCATGAACTTGGCTTATGGCAACCGGATTTTCCTTAACGAAACAATTGAGATGCTAAAGAAACATTTTCCAGATTTACAGGTCAACTACAAACCTGAACGCCTTGGCGATGTTAAAGAGTCACAAAATGATCCAGTGCTGCTTAAGAAACTATTCCCCAAAGTTCAGCCAAAACCATTTGAAGTAGCATTATCTGAAACGGTTGACTGGCTAAAAGAGTTTGGTCAGAGCGTTGCCAACGGTCCTGCGACCGTAGATTAAGTACTAAATAAATGTGCGGAATTACCGGTGGCATTGGACCAAGCGCGCCAAGTAAACAACTTCTAGATGCTCAACTAATAGCCCTGCAACACCGTGGTCCAGATGACAGCGGTACCTATGTAAATGCTGGAATTGGCCTAGGGATGGGCCGATTAGCAATCGTTGAAATCGCTGCAGGGAAACAACCTGCATCCGATGCGAGCGAACAGATAAACATGGTCTTTAATGGTGAGATCTATAACTATCGCGAACTACGACACGAATTAGAACAAAGCGGAATCCACTGCAGAACTTCAAGTGAATCCGAAGTAATCATTAATCTCTATCTAAAATATGGCCTGGGCTTCATCGGCAAACTCAATGGAATGTTTGCAATTGCCATTCACGATGCCCGTGATAATTCACTTCACCTAATTCGCGATCGCATGGGCAAGAAACCTTTGTGGATATCGCAATTAAACGATGGCACATTGTTTTTCGCATCGGAAGTCCGAGCCTTAATGTTGGCACGTCCAGATCGTACGTTGCGTACCGACATGGTGGCAGAGGTAATGCAGTACGGATACATCAACGCCCCACATTCAGCCTTTAATGAAATCGGCCAACTTCCGCCAGCATCATTACTGACATGGCGCGAGGGTAAAACATCCACATCAACATATTGGGTTCCAGACTTTGAGACCAAAGTTAATATCTCCTACGAAGATGCATTAGAAACAACTAAGAAGTTAATTGAAGAATCCGTCTCTCGTCGCTTAATCTCTGAACGTCCACTCGGATCATTCCTTAGTGGTGGGTATGACTCAACAATTGTCACGGCATATATGGCTAAGTTGATGAGCGAGAAAGTTCAAACGTATTCAATTGGATTCCATAGCGCGCAATTTAATGAAGCCCACCACGCCAAGCAGGTAGCAAATTATCTAGGGACCAATCACCACGAAGAGATACTAAATCCTGATCCGGCGCTAGTTGTGGAAAAGATTGCGCATGTATTAGATCAACCCTTCGCCGATTCCTCAGTGGTGCCAACGTATTTATTAGCCAAGTTTGCCCGCGAAAATCTCATAGTTGCCCTTGGCGGGGACGGCGGAGATGAAGTCTTTGGTGGCTATGACCGCTACTTAGCAACGCCAGTAATGCAAAGACTAAATCCCTTCTTGGGACTTGCCCGTACGACATTAAACTTTGCAGGCAAACAATCTTTCGGTAACACTCGAAAGATTAACCGTGTTGGCTCTCAACTATCACCTAAGGCCTCGTTAGCGGCCAGATACAGCTCGATTCTGTCTTTGGCTCAACCTAATGATTTATTTACGCTGCTCAACCCAGGTTTCATATCGAATGCAGCTGAAAATGCGTTTATTAATCAATTTGCCGCGGGGCACATCTCAGCCTTTGACCGAATGATCAGATCAGATTTAGCCGCATATTTACCAGGAGACTTACTTGTAAAAGTGGATATTGCAACGATGGCAAATAGTCTTGAACTTAGATCGCCCATGTTAGATGTCAATGTAGTTGAATG
This sequence comes from Candidatus Planktophila sp., assembly GCA_044370765.1. GTDB lineage: Bacteria > Actinomycetota > Actinomycetes > Nanopelagicales > Nanopelagicaceae > Planktophila. Next base: position 2,893 of record JBILUX010000140.1, read on the forward strand.
GGGTTTATCTCTACCGCGAAAATACAAGATCAAAGGCTTTGAAACCAAACACATATTAAAAGATGTCGCACGCTCTCTTGTCCCAGCCAACTTAATTGATCGTCCAAAAATGGGATTTGGTATTCCGCGCGCGGAGTGGCTACGTACTGGAATGAAAGAAATGGTCATTGACACACTTACAGATACAACGGCGACTCAGCGGGGCTGGTTTAAGGTAAGTGAAGTTAAAAGAGTAATTGATGTTCACATGGCTGGCGAGGACAAAGATAGCCTTCTGTGGCCAATGTTAATGCTAGAGCTCTGGGCTAGGACTTGGCTCGACTAACTAAGAGTTTTTTGTAAAGCTCTTCATGGTCGTGTACTAAACGTTTTACACCAAAGTTAGCCAATGTGAACTCCTTGGCAGCAGTACCCAATTGTTCTCTTAAGTTACTGCTATTGGCTAGTTTTTCGAGGGCATTTGCAACTTCCTGGACATCTAAACCCGTAACGATTCCGGTAATGCCATCCAGTACCACTTCGGGTACAGATCCAACTCTTGTTGTTACAACCGGCAACCCGGCCATCCCTGCTTGGATTAGGCTCAAAGGAGTGCCCTCGTTATCACTCGTCAACACAACAATGTCGGCTGCAACTAAGA
>JBILUX010000094.1:0-4826 GCA_044370765.1 Candidatus Planktophila sp.
TTTCCCTCTTTAGTCCTGTCAAATAGCGCGCCCCAGGTCTCTAGCTCCCAAATGCGATCGGGTGCCTCTTTGGCGTGTAGCTCGGCCATGCGGAAATGATTGAGGAATTTACCCCCTCGCATAGTGTCGCGAAAGTGAACCATCCAGTTGTCATTCTCGTTTACGTTACCCATCGATGCCGCAGCGCCACCTTCAGCCATAACTGTGTGAGCCTTGCCAAATAGGGATTTACAGATGATGGCAACACGTAAGCCCGCCTCGCGAGCTTCAACGGCGGCACGCAAACCTGCGCCACCAGCACCAATAACAAGTACGTCGTAAGAGTGACGCTCTAATTCGCTCATAATCAAATCCCTTTAGAAGAAGTAGAAGTTAGTGATTGCACCTGATGCAACCGCGCGGGTATAAATATCGGCACTAGCAACTCCGAAGAGTGAGATCCATGCAAAAGTTGGATGCATGTGATTAAGTTTTGAAACTATCGTCCAGGCCTTATATCGAACTGGGTGTTTCGAGAAGTGTTTTAAGCGACCACCAAGTGTGTGGCGGCATGTGTGGCATGAGAGTGAATAGAACCACAACATTGTTGTTGAGAATAAGAACACGAGTGTTCCAACACTCATATGGCCCCACTCTTTATCACCATTTCTAAATGCCAAAATTGTGTCCCACGTTAAAATCACATTGAAAACCAGACCCGCGTAAAAGAACCAACGGTGACTATTTTGCAAGATAAGAGGTGCGCGAGTTTCGCCAGTGTATTTTGTGTGGGGCTCAGCAACTGCACATGCAGGTGGTGACATCCAAAATGCACGGTAGTACGCCTTGCGGTAGTAATAGCAAGTCATGCGAAAACCGAGTGGGAAGATCAAAATAAACAGCGCTGGCGAAATTCCAATACCGAAATATTTATTATTGAATGGTTGGCCAAATATTGATAACGCGCTTCCGGGTTCACAGGATGTAGATAAACATGGTGAATAGAATGGTGAGATCAAAGGCTCTGCGAAATAGTACTTATTTTCAAAGGCTCGAAGGGTCGCATAGATAACAAATGAAAAGAGAACTCCGAAAGTTATAGCTGGCTGCAACCACCATTTATCGGTGCGCAGAGTGCGCTCTTTAATCTTCGCTCTACTTGGTGAAAAGACACCTGACATTGCTAGCCCCCGGCCTTATTGATTTGGGTAAATCACTAGGGGTTAGTGTCCTCTTGCCGAGAAAAAACGGCCATCGAAATCCACGCTTAATGGCTATGAACTCAGCCACATACAAAGAAAACTGGCGGAGGGCGTGGGATTTGAACCCACGAAACTTTCGTTTGCCGGTTTTCAAGACCGGTGCACTCGGCCGCTATGCGAGCCCTCCGTGGGAGAGGTTACCTGAAGTCAGCGCTATCGAAAAATCGGCGAGGGATTAGGCGGGTAGATCCAATAACTCTTCAATGATTATCGCTACTCCATCGGTTGCGTGGGGGCCGGCAATACCACTTGCGTAATTGGCCCCATCTGGATGGCCATCTGCCATTGCATATGAGCGACCACACCATTGCAACATTGAGAAATCATTCGGGTTATCGCCGAAGGAGATGCAATCACTGGCATCAATTCCTAAGCGTGTTGCAACTTTCGCAAGAGTCTGACCTTTTGAAATACCTAAGGCCGATATCTCCAATAGAGATTCTCTAGCGTTTGAATGTGTAACTGTTACCAGTCCGGATAGTTCTCGCAAAGCGATTTCTAACATTTCATCCGATGTGAATTCAGCACCACTACAGCGTGCCAACATCTTAAAGGCAGGTCCTTTTATAGCATCTTCAATTCTTTCAACTCCTACATTGTCCAAGCCAACATCCCAGCGAGGAACATAACTCTTCTCGCGGTGGTAATAATCATGTGACTCAATCGCAAAAGAAATTGGCGGAATAGCTGCGCGCAGACGGTGTGCAATTTCTTGCTGGTCTTCTTTAGAAATCATCCACTCTTCGGTCACCGTGCTTGTTTTGAGGTCATAGAGCATTGCGCCGTTGCCGCAGATCGCCTCACCGAAACCAAATGTGTCTCGGATTTCATCCATCCACCGGGGTGGGCGGCCAGTTACAAAATATATGTGCACTCCGAGCGAATGTGCCTTTGAAAACGCGGCAATAGTGCGCGCTGAAATTGTTCCATCGTGTTGAACGATTGTTCCATCTAGATCTGTTGCAATTAATTTTGGGCGCTTACTCACACCAACTCAAATCGTTCTGCACTTAGAAATGGTTGTAACGCTTTTGGAATATTTACCGTTCCATCTGCATTCTGGTGGTTCTCTAAAATCGCAACAATCATGCGTGGGATTGCTACTAATGTTCCATTTAATGTGGCTACGGTTTTTGTGCCATCTGCATCTTTAAAACGAATATTTAAGCGGCGGGCTTGAAACTCAGTGCAGTTAGAGGTACTTGTAACTTCTCGATAGGCCTTTTGTGTGGGTATCCAGGCCTCAATATCAAACTTTCGGTTAGCACTTGATCCAAGATCACCTGATGCAACATCGATAACACGGTATGGGATCTCCATCGCATTGAGAAAATCCTTCTCCCATTGCAATAGACGCTTGTGTTCTTCCTTGGCTTGATCTGGGTGGCAGAAGGAAAACATTTCAACTTTATCAAATTGGTGAACTCGAATAATTCCGCGAGTATCTTTGCCGTAGGTTCCAGCTTCGCGGCGAAAACATGATGAGTAACCGGCGTAGCGCAGGGGTAGTTTTTCAACCGGTAGTACCTCATCCATATGAAATGCCGCTAAAGGGACTTCGCTTGTTCCAACTAAATAGACATCATCTTTTTCAAGGTGGTAAACATTTTCTGCAGCTTGTCCTAGAAAGCCAGTGCCCTCCATGGCTGGCGGGTTCACTAGAACCGGTGGTATCACTGGAGTAAAGCCGGCTTTCAAAGCTGAAGCGATGGCGTAGTTAACTAGAGCGAATTCAAGCATCGCACCAGAACCAGTTAAATAATATGAGCGAGAGCCTGCAACTTTTGCACCACGCTCTGTATCTATCGCTCCAAGAAGTTTTCCGAGCTCGACATGGTCTTTAGCTTCGAAATCAAATGTGCGAGGGGTGCCAACGTGCTCAATAACTACAAAGTCTTCCTCTTTGCCGATTGGCGCAGCGGGATCTAAAATATTTGATAACTGCATAACAAGTTTCTTGGTTGTATCCTCAAGCTCTGCACGCTTACTGTCAGCGTCTTTAACTTTACTTGCTAGAGCTTTAGAGTTCTCAAGTAGAGCTTTCTTTTCATCGCCTTGTGCACTAGCTACAGCCTTAGATAATGTGTTTTGCTCTGCGCGCAAAGCTTCGAATTCGTTTATCGCCAAACGCCGCGCTTCATCACTTATTAATACTTGATCGACGATAGTTGCATCTTCGCCGCGCCCTTTTTGCGATGCCCTAACTGCTTCAGGATTTTCGCGAAGGAATTTTATGTCAATCATTTACTTATTTTTTCTCTCGGATATGAACCCAAGAAGCGGATATCTTGACAAATTGCACGTAGGGCTTCGATCGTCTCCTTTACTGGAGTGTCCGTGGAGTGACCCTCTGCGTCAATAATGAAATGGTAGTGACCGAGCTCTAGGCCTGTTGGGCGGCTCTGAATGAAAGTTAGGTTCACTTCGCGTTTAGCGAACTCGTTCAAGATATCTAGCAAAGCACCGGCATGGTCGATGCCGATAAAAACAGCCAAAGAGGTGCGGTCGAGTCCTGTGGCCTTTGGTAGCGCACCTGGCTTAGATATCAAAACAAAACGTGTGACAGCGCCAATGTTGTCACCGATATTGTCGGCGATAACGCGAAGCCCATAATGAGCTGCGGCAACTGGGGCGGCGATTGCAGCATCGAATTCTCCGCGACCTATCGCCTCTGCAGCTGCTGCTGTAGATGCCGTCGCAATTAACTCGGCGGTGGGATAGTTCTCGGCGATATATGCACGACATTGAGCCTCTGCATGTGGGTGGGTTGCAATACGGCGGATATCAATCGAATCATCTTTGACCATGAGAGCAAAAGAGACTGGCAATGTTACTTCGCCAACGATTGATAGTGGCGTACCAGTTGCAAGCTCATCAAGAGTTCGGGCAACAACGCCTTCAACCGAGTTCTCAATTGGAACTAATGCAAAGTGTGCCTTCCCAACGCGAACTGCATCAAGGGCGGCAGTTACATTTGCATATGGAATCAGGGAGTCATTTGAAGAAGTGATCTTTTTTAGCGCCGCTTCGGTAAATGTTCCCTTTGGGCCGAGATATGCATATGTACTCACTTGCTAATGATACCCGAGCACCTTGCGTGCAAATGACGGATTATTTGTAATTAAAACCTCAACGCCATTATCTGAACAAAAACGCATGTCGTCAGCGTCATCGACGGTCCAAACAAAGAGTTTTCTATGGTCTTGGGTCAGTTCTGGCTTTGAGCGAAGAAACTCCACGCTCGGGCCTAAATACTGAGCAGATGTGAATCGGCGCATAGGGCCATTGAATCGATCCTCTAAAAGGGCAACTGTTGGTTGAAGTGGATCAATCTTTCGAATATTTTCAATGGCAAGCCACGAAAATGACATGATTGTTATCGCCGCCACTGGTGGTGCCTCTTTGATGAGTTGCATTACTTTATTTTCAACGACGCTGCCTGTTGGCACTGGATGTTTGGTTTCAATCGCTAGCTCTTTATTGTTGTCTTGAGCTAGCTCGAGCAGCTCTTCTAATAAAATTGCCTCTGGGTAGTGGCGTTTAATCTCGGTGTAATCCATTTCAGCAATACGCCCTGAATAACTA
>JBILUX010000095.1:0-4784 GCA_044370765.1 Candidatus Planktophila sp.
CACACTAAGAAGGGCCCAGATCATCTTCCTCACTCTCAAAGTGTAGATTGTTGGAGGTTTCAAGAGAAGGATTTGAAGGTTTGATAACGAGTCCCTCACAACCCACCGAAAGCTGGTTCTGATTATTCAAAGCCGTTTCAACTCAATGAGGGTGAATTACTTGCCTGACTACTTGGGCCCCTTGTAGCGCATCCAATGCCTCATTTACCTGCGTCATTGGAGTTACGGAAGTAAGTAACTTCTCTACAGGCAAGTTGCCGGCTCTCCAAAAATCTACAAACTCTGGAATATCTACTCGGGGATTGGCAGAGCCTAGATATGAACCACGAATTGTTTTCACATCTGATACTAATGAGAGTGCTGAAATTGAAAACATCTCTGAAGCAGGTGGTAAACCAACTGTGACAGTTGTCCCCCCGCGACTAGTCGCCTCATATGCTGCTTTCAAAGTATCGGCTCGCCCTGCGCACTCAATTGCAACTAATACACCGCCCGGAAGGTGATCGCGCAGGTTTTCACTCGGATCCAATGCAAAATCTGCGCCAAGTTCTAGTGCGAGTTTTCTCTTTGATGCAACAGGATCAATGGCGAAAATAGGCGAGGCTTTTGAAATAACAGCACCGATAAGGGCCGATAACCCAACACCGCCAAGACCCCAAACCCCAAGGGATTGTCCAGGTTTGGCATGCGCAGAGTTTCGGACTGCGCCAATCCCTGTCAGAAGTGCACAACCAAATAGTGCGGCAATATCGAAGGGGATGTCTTCCGGAAGTTTAATCAGTGAGCGCTCATCAAGGACTGCGTACTGGCTATAACAAGAAACTCCGTTGTAGTGATTCACGGGTGCGCCATTAATGCTTATTCGCGATCCCCCGCCGATCATTTCACCACGAACATTAGAGGCTGCACCCACGGGACAAAAGGCGGGCGTGCCTGATGTGCATTCACTGCACAAGCCACAGCTAGGAAGGAAAACACTTGTCACATGATCGCCAACTTTTAATCCTTTTACACCAGCTCCTAGTTCAAGAACAACACCTGCCGATTCATGTCCTGCAACAAGAGGTAGAGGGCGCGGCCTTGTGCCATTAACAACTGAAAGATCTGAGTGACAAATGCCTGCCGATTCAATCTTTACAAGCACTTCGCCGATACCAGGTGGCGCTAAATCAATTTCAACAATTTCAAGGGGGCGCGTGGTTGCATAAGGAAGCGGTGCACCGGTTTCGCGAAGAAGTGCTGCAAGTGATTTCACGGGCGAACTGCCTTCTTTCAAACCTCTGACAGAGTTACCCCAAGGGTTCCTAAGGCAGAGTTAAATCTACCAATTACGCCCTGTTTCCGAAATGGCTTCAAAAACTAGTGATTATCAGGCCCAATCCCTAATAACCCACCCAAAGCTACTTCTTTATAAAGCCCTTTGGGCATACTGGCTTTAACGCCATTACCTTCTTGGTCGTCTTGCCCTTAACACAGGTGATGGTTTTACTCTTGGCTACCTGAGTCTCAAGAAGATAAAGCGTTTGGGTGAACTCACCAAGCTCCTCTTCGGCATAACTAATAATCGTCTCAAGATCGGCAGTTGGGCTACTTAGACCGGTATCTAGGAATTTACGCACAGCCAGGAAATCGTCCATGACAAATTTAAATGATGGAAGCATGCTGGCGTTATTTGTAATCTTAGATTTCACGATCATCAATCGTGCATATTGGGCATCATAAAGCGGGTCATACTTGGCGTGAATCTGAGCTACTTGCTCGGCTCTTGTGTGCACAACTTCCTCTGCAATAGCCGGACTAGTGCTGATGAGAATGAGAGAAGAAAGTAAAATTATCAGTGCGCGTGTGGGTTTCATATCTAAATAATAGATTGTGAGTTGGCGCTACTTGAAGATTTCTGCAGATTCATGAGTGTTAGCGCCAGTTCTCTGCATCACAAAGGAGCTCGAATTGAGAGGAATTACCACAGAAACACCTGCGAATTCTCTCCGAGAAAACACAAGGGTGTGGCTTACTTTTTGATCACGGGCCAGTTTGACCCGCATCATTTACGAGGAGCGGATTATGAAAGTACAAAAAGTCTTAAGTGTGGCCCTTCTGACCACTGGCCTAATTGCAGGATCGGTCAGCGCAGTACATGCCGACTCAACTCCATCGCCTGCATCTACAAATTCAGCGGCCTACCAAACCGCTCTTGCGCAGTATCAAATTGACATGATGAAGTATCGAGTTGAATTAATTAAGATTGCAATCGCAAATCGCGCCGCCATGGATAAGTACAACGCTGATTGGCAGATCGCAGTTGCGAAATATTATGCCGATTGGAAAGTTGCAATCGAAGCCTACCAAGCTCAACGCGCCGCATATGAGGCAAAAATCATTCCTGCAGTTGCAGCACGCAAGGCTGCAGTAACTAAAGCAGATGCTGATTTTCTTGCAGCAATAGGATTGGCTGGTGTAACTAGTCTTCAACTTGAAGCAGCCGTCAAGGCACATAGCGCTGCTATGGATGCCGCTAGCGATGCATTTAAAGCTGCAGTCGCAACATTCGGTGCTGAGCCAGTTAAGCCAATTAAGCCAGCTGAACTTACTAAGCCACCTGTCCCAGGAAAAGGTGTAGCTCCAGTAAAACCAGTCGCACCTGGAAAGCCAACTAAGGCTGAAAAGTCCGAGGATAAAAAGAAGACAGAAGATAAAAAGAAGTCATAAGCAAAAATAGACAAAACACCCGGACCGAATATGGTCCGGGTGTTTTGTTTTACATTTCACTACTGCGCAGTCCAACCTCCATCGACAGGGATAGATACACCTGTGATGTTATGAGCAAGAGGCGAACACAAAAACACAGCCAAAGCGCCTATTTCAGCCGGCAATGACATTCGTCGTGAGGGCTGTTTTTCGGCCAACAAGTTGGCGATGCCAGCGGCGCGATCGCCATTAACGATATCCACCCGTGCTTGAATCTGAGGTTCAATGAGAGTTGTTTCAACCCATCCTGGACAGATTGCATTAACTGTCACACCACCAGATTCTCGAGTACCGCTTGAGGCGTATTCCAGGGCTGCAGTTTTAGTCAAACCAATAACGCCATGTTTGGCTGAAATATATGGTGCCTTTGCAACAGATGCGACTAAACCGTGAACGGAGGCAGTATTAATTACTCTGCCATAACCTCGGGCCTGCATCTGCGGAAGAAGCAATCGCATCGTGTCAAAGTATGATGAAAGATTAATTGCGATAATGTCATTCCACTTTTCACGTGGCATATCGGCGATCAATGCGGTGTGCTGAATGCCAGCGTTGTTGCACAAAATATCGACTGCCCCTTTAGCTAAAATCGCTGCTACTAAAGCCTCTGTAGCGGCACTATCGCGAAGATCGCTCACGTGTGATTCCACTGAACCAGCCCCCGCGGCCATAACTGCCGCTTCGGCTTTGGAAATCGTTTCGGCATCGGCTAAGCCATGTAGAACAATGTCGGCTCCTTCGCGGGCAAGGGCCGTTGCAATTCCAAGACCTATGCCTTGAAAGGATCCAGTTACAAATGCGCGCTTGCCTTTTAGACTCATGTGCGATCTCCGTAAATTATCTGAGCGATTTTTTCAGCGCCGCCGGCTTCAGTGAACATGTCGTAGTGATTGCAATCTGCAAGGAACTCTAGCTTCAACATCGGGTATTGCGGAAGTACGGCATCTAAAACCGCCATCGGATATAGGCCGTTTTCTTCATTCTGTAGACCACGCTCTGCCTTAATAAATAGGCACTTTTTAGTTAGACCCTTCAGCGAGCGCACAATCAAGTCATCGCCGAATAAGTCGCGTGAATCAGCTTCAACGGCCGCTGGATTTGTCGAGGCCTTCATATGGGGTGCAACCCCGCGCAGGTCATAATCAACATACTCATCCATAACCGGTGACCAACCTTTAGCAAAGGCTGGTTGAGGTTTCCAGTAATTGCGATATGCCTCTTTGGATTCAAAGACCATCGCCAATCTAGAAAGAGCTGGGCCGAGAATAAAAGGCATCACCTGCTCTACAGTCATTCCAGGTGGAAGTGGCAATGGAACTCCGCCATCGGCAAATACAACATCGCCAACTAAATCTGGATACAGCCCGACTAAGGCAGCTGCAACGAAGCCACCCATTGAGTGTCCAATGACATCCGGCTTTACCCAACCAAAGTGGTTGATAACTGCCGCCATATCTTCTGCATGCACAGCCATGCCAAATGGACCCGGAAGAGTATTTGAATCACCACGCCCTCGTAGATCAACGGCGTATGGCGCTTTACCTCTAGCTATCAACGAGTCTGCAAAAACCTGGAATGCACGGTTTGATGAAGTAACTCCATGAATTAAAAGGGTTGGCACCCCCTTGCCATCTCCATAACGAAAAACTGCGAGTGAGCCGCCTGTGACTGGAACGAGAGTGCGCTGAGTTGGAAGGGACATGGGCTGATTCTGCACCCTTTTCACCGAAAAATGTTATCTAACTGTTGCCATGGCTTGGTATCCGTCGGCTTCGCCGACCAGATAGATTTCTCCCAAGCGAGCCAACCCTCACTATGGCTTACATATAAAACAAGGAGAACACTCTATGAGCAAGCGCTCACTAGCACGTGTGGGAGTCGCAGTACTCTCACTTGCCGTCATCATGCCAAGCATGGCGCCAGCACAAGCTGCAAACGATATTAAAATTGGAATTATCACATCATCATCCGGACCTCTTGGTTCATACGGTCTTGCATACAACGATGGCCTTGCATGGGGACTTAACTATTACACC
>JBILUX010000096.1:0-4773 GCA_044370765.1 Candidatus Planktophila sp.
ATGGATGCATAGGACGGGTAAAAACTTGACGGACAGAGCCTTTTTCAACGATTCGACCGTCATACATCACCATAACTTCATCAGCAAACTGAGCCGCTACACCTAAATCATGGGTTATCAATAAGACGGATAGATTTCGCTCTACCGCTAACTTATCAATAAGATCAAGAACTCGAGCTTGCGTTGTAACGTCAAGGGCCGTTGTTGCCTCGTCTGCAATTAGAAGCTTGGGACTTCCACTTAAGGCCATTGCGATGACCGACCTTTGAAGCATCCCGCCGGACATTTCAAATGGATAGGAGTTAAGGTTTTTTTCAGGTTCAAGAATGCCAACGTCACTCAAAAGTTCAAGCGCTCGTATTTTTGCGGCCTTCTTGCTCACGTTCGAATAGAGCTGGATTGACTCAATAATTTGTCGGCCGACCCTCATTATGGGATTCAGCGTCGACATGGGATCTTGATAAATCATCGCGATCTCGGCGCCCCGAATAGTTCTAAACTCCTTATCCGTCAAGGAGGATACTTCACGATTTCCCAACCAGATCTTGCCAGTTTGTATCTTGACTGGATTATCAACCAATCGCATGATTGAGAAGGCAGTTAAGGACTTTCCGCTTCCTGATTCACCAACAAGTGCCACTTTGGTGCCTGTTGGAATGGTGAATGAAATATCGTTGACGGCTGCCACCGCGCCTTCAACGGATGGCACTGTAACGGTTAGATTTTCTACTCTCAGTACATCGCTCATGATGATGACCTCTTTGAATCCAGCGATAATCTCAATTTTTCTCCGTAGTTATTAAAAACCAATATTGTCATCATCACCGTAATCACAGGAAATAGGACAAACCAGATTGAGTTATAAATCTGTGCGTATCCCTGCAGAATGAGAGTCCCTAGAGAAGCATTGGGCGGTTGAAGCCCAAATCCCACAAAACTTAGTGTGGCTTCTAGCATCACGGCTGAAGCGGCATTAATACTTATCTGAACAAGTAACTGGGGAGCAATGTTGACCATCACTTCGTTCCACACCAGGCGCACTTTTGAAAAACCTGAAGCCACTGCCGAAACCACATATGGTGAAGCTAGTTCGGCTTTCACCGCACTTCGCGCCATCCTTGCAGTAGAAGGTGAGAGTAAAATTCCTGCAACCAGGACGAGGGAGGCAACACTCGATCCTAAAGCTGAAATACAAAATAGAGCGAATAAAATTAGAGGAACGGCCATTAATGCATCAGCGGTTCGCATCAAGAATTCATCAATCCACCCGCCACGAATACCTGCCCATATCCCCCACGCGCTACCGAGAATAAGTGCAATAGAAGTAGCTCCGAGTGCAATAAGTACTGTTATGCGCCCCCCGAAAAGTATGCGTGAGAGTAAGTCTCTACCCAAGTTATCGGTACCAAATAGGTGCGCCCCGGAGGGAGGCGCAAATTGGTCTCCGACCCCTATTTCGTTTGGACCATAGGGCGACAATACATTTGCGAGCAAGAATATCGCTAGTGTTCCTAGAAGAAGTATTAGGGAAGCCGAACCATGAAGATTTACTTTCATTCGTTTCATCTGCTTGAATGCATCAAATCTCATTTTATCGCGACTTAACTTGCAAAATTCGTTGCCGCGGATCGATGAATCCGCAGATCATGTCAAAAACAAAAGTCGTAATGATGAAGAGTGCGATGACGACAACCGATACCCCTTGGAGAACGCTGTAATCGCGGGAGGCCGCACTCTCAATTGCAAGAGATCCAATGCCTGGGACTGCAAACATATATTCAATAACGAATACTCCGCCAAGTGCAAATCCAACTATCATGCCCAGCATCGTCAAAGTTGGGACTATAGAGTTCGGCAAAATATGGCGGAATAACACTGCAGAGCTTGATAACCCTTTGCCCTTAGCGGTTCTGACATAGGAGGAGGTTCTGGTTTCAAGAATTGAAGTTCGAAGGTACTTAATTAGATAAGGGCTGACGACCATTGCACCAGTAAAGGCTGGCAAGATCATGAGTTTCAAATTTTGGACGACACCGAGCTCCATGGATTTGAATCCCTGAGATGGCAATATGTGCCATCTCAAGGCAAATATGTAGACAAGTATAATTCCTATTATAAAACTCGGCGTCGAGAAACCAATCGATGTCACATATCCAATAAAGCGATCAGTGGCAGAACCGGGCTTGCGTATGGCAATTAGAACGAGCAGAACCGAGAGAATTGAGGCGATTAATACTATAAAAAATGTTAACTCCAAAGTCGCTGGAATTCTCTGGCCGACTAATTCGCTAACAGGCAGTTGAGAGATAAAAGATGTTCCGAAATCTCCTCGTACAACTCCTCCAAGCCAAATCATTAGCTGGACCAGCATCGGGTGATTTAACCCAGCACTCTCTCGTAGAGCGTCAAGAGCAGCGGGAGTGGCGCCCGTTTGGGCTCCATATTTCAACAAGACTGGATCGCCTGGCAGAATACGGATACTTAGAAATACAGTCACGACGCTAAGCACAAGCACAATTGCGCTAGATGCTGCACGTCTGAGAATGAATTTCGTCATCACCACTTCCTCGCTGCTCTCAACTTTTTCCCTCGTGTACTTGTTTAGCTCCCTAGCGACGCTCCCTCAAGATGTGCCATGCCATTAGGTGCTACCCAAATTCCCTTCACGCTAGTACTAGCGCCGTGAATTGTGAAAATGTTGAACATCGCAACGATTGGTGTTTGCGAGTTTTCCAATTTCAGTCCTTCACACCATGCAGCTTTGCGTGCGGCAGGTTTTAGAGCAGTGAGAGCTTTATCGAAGAGAGTGTCATACTGGGTGTTGTTCCAGTTTGACTCATTTCCGCCACTCTTCATGTAGTACATGGAGTAGGCAGGTTCTGGTTGAAGAGAGAAAATATTAGGAACAACAAGTCCTGGATATTTTGTTCCTGGAGGATAGAACCCAGCAACCCAGGCTCCAACTTCACTATTCTTGATAATGAGATCTACTCCAGCTTTCTTCAAGTCAGCCTGAATGAGTTCAGCCATAGTTGTGAATTCAGGAAGAATTCCCGAGACTCCCCACCATGTCAATTTAGTTATACCCGCGTCAGCGAATAGTTTCTTAGCTTTAGCAGGGTCATGGTTGTACTTAGTAAGCCCCGCTTTAGCTGAGCATTGCCAAGGACTGGCATCGGCAACAACTGTGTTATAGGCCGATACTGCACCTTGTCCAAAATATGCTTTGTCCAACAGGTTCTGGCGATTAACTGCATAAGCCATTGCTTGGCGGACTTTCAGGTCATTACCTGGAGCATTTTGGTTATCCATGTGCAAGACCACGGTTTGACTTGAAGTCTTTGCGCGGAGCAGTTGCAGAGAAGAATTACTCTTCACAGAAGCGACATCGGCAAAATTGACCTTATCTAGAAAGTCAATGCTTCCGCCGCGCAGAGCATTAACTGCTGCGGTGGAGTCACCTAGCTTTATGAAATCAATTCCGCTGAGTTCAGCCTTTTTTCCATGGTAGTTTGGATTTGGAACCAGATTCAACGTAACATTTGGTGCGAATTTAGCTACCTTGTATGGTCCGGATGTTGAGGGGTTCTTATTGAAGTTATCAACTTCGCTGACCTTAATAATTCGGATATCAGCTACAGCTTCTGAAAACACTGCATTTGGAATCTTTAAAATGAATGTAACTGTATTAGCGGTTGTCCGGATGCTATCGATCATATCGATTTCGATTTTCCACTGACTTACTGGTGTCTTCAGTGTGTACTCAAAAGCAGCCTTAACAGCCTTACTATTTAAAGGGCTACCATCGGAGAACTTTGCACCTTGTCTCAAGGTAAAGGTCCATTGGGTTGCCGAAGCATTGGCGTTCCATCTAGTGGCAAGATCTGGGTCTAGGCCACCACTCTCATTACGGGAGGTTAGACCTGCCCAAAGAAGAGTTGTAAGTGGCATTTCTGTTGCAGATGTCAGAATAATTGGATTGAGCTGAGGGATACCCGCCGCTGATCCATAAACTAGATTTCTGCTCGCCGCTTGGGAGGGCGCAAAGTTAATACCGAGGGTTAAAGCAAGCGCTAAAGCAACCCCCGCTGCTGTTGCTTTCTTACTTCTCAAACTGCTAACGTCCATAGGCTACTTCTTTCTTGTATAGGTAGTTTCCTGAATGAATGGACCCCTGATTGAATGAGCCATCTCTCAGGTCCAGCACCAAGTAGAGACCACACCCCTTTTCGAGTCAATTACTTTTTTGGCCAAAAAAATAGCAAAAATAGAATTTTCCAAGGGTGAAAACTATAAAATGACTAATAAAATTGAAATCCCCGCAATAGCCTTATATTTTCCGCGTATTGTAAATGGTGTTGGAGAATTCCAAGGTCAAAATATGAATCTTGAAATGCTCCCCCAGGAGGCTTATGTCGACCGAGCGAGAAGTAACAACGATCTTTAAAAATGGGCTTGTAGTTGATGGCAGCGGCAGGCCTGCATTTCGCGCCGATGTAGCAGTTCGTGACGGATTCATAAGCCAAGTTGGCGATTTGAAGGATACTCCTGCACGCGAATTAATAGATGTCGCTGGAATGGTGGTTGCGCCTGGATTTATCGATATTCACACTCACTCAGATCTGACCCTGATTTCCAATCCCCTAGCACAGAGCAAAATCCGTCAAGGTGTGACAACCGAGGTAGTTGGTAACTGTGGCTTTGGCGTGGCACCTTTGCCGACCGGCGTTGATGTTGAAAATCTTCGTGCAGCTGTTGCATATATAGACCTTG
>JBILUX010000097.1:0-4724 GCA_044370765.1 Candidatus Planktophila sp.
CCACGCGTTGCTGTTGCCCCCCTGACATCTGTCCTGGGTAAGAATCTGCACGATCTGGGAGACCAACTTTGCCTAACCATTCCATTGCAATCTCAGTTGCCTCAACATTTGATTTCTTTTGAACTTTACGCAAAGCGAGCGTGATGTTCTCCTTTGCCGTTAAATGTGGAAATAGATTAAAAGACTGGAAAACCATGCCCGTAAGGGCTCTATCTGAAACAATTTTACGATTCTTCTCTTTAACTCGCTTGGCGCCTTCCATGCGGTACCCGATTTCATTCCCATCAATTCTAATCGCCCCTTGTTCGTACTCTTCAAGGAGATTGACGCACCGCAAAAGGGTAGTTTTTCCAGATCCGCTTGATCCGATTATCGAAACAACATCTCCTGGATTGAGGTTTACGCTTACTCCTTTGAGGACTTCTCGGTCGCCATAGTTCTTATGAAGATTAGAAATCTCCAGGACTGGTTTGCTCATATTCTTCTCCTCATTTGATGGTTAGCTTCCGTTCGACAAACTTGCCAAGACGTTCCAAGGAATATCCGATTATGAAATAGATGAGTGCGGCCAAGCCATAGAATTTCATGAACATGTAATTGCGCGCCATTGTTTGCTGCAGGGCATAAGTAATCTCCACCACACCAATAATAGATATGAGTGAAGATCCTTTCACTATTTCGACTGAAGTATTGATCCATGTTGGAAGTATCTGTCTAAGAGCCTGAGGCATCAGAACAAATATGAATGTCTGTGAAAAATTTAGACCGAGGGCTTTGGCGGCCTCGGTTTGACCTTTGTGGATACTTTGGAGCGCGCCACGAACCATCTCCGCAACGTGAGCACCAGAAAAGATCGCTAGAGAGGCGATACCTGCTTGGATGGCATTGAGGTTGATGCCCAGTAGCGGCACAACGTAGTAGAGAGCAAGAATTAATACCAAGACCGGTATACCTCTTACAAAATCAGTGTAAATGCGCGCCAGAATTCTGGCCGCAATGTTCCCGTAGGTCAGGGCTAGTCCGATAAAGATCCCGACAATGGTACCGATAAAGATCGAAGCAAAAGAGATGGAGATAGTCATCCAAATGCCTTGGAGAATTGCACCTTTGGAGATGCCAACTTCGCTCCAGAACGTAGGATCTCCAGAGATAAAATTCATTTTGGAATCCTTACTTTGCGTTCAACTTGTCGAAGTAGCGCAGCGAGAATGAAGACAACGACGATGTATACAGCCGCAGTGAATGTCCAAGCTTCAAGGGTGCGAAAGGATTCCAGGTTGATTCGCCTAGTTTGAAAAGTCAATTCTGGCACTGCAATGACTGTAGCTATTGAACCGTCTTTAAATAGAGAAATATAGTTGTTACTCAATGCTGGCATTACCGTACGAAAAAGTATAGGAATCTTTATGAATGCCACGATCTGCAAGTATGACATTCCTAGTGCCATGCCCGCTTCATCCATACCTTTGTGCATTGTTTGGAGCCCGCCCCGAAAAACTTCAGCAACATACGCTCCAGCATAAAGAGTTAAGGCAAATATAAATGAGGGGATTTCTGGAACAGCAATACCAGCATCTGGAAGGCCAAAATAAATGAAAAGAACGACAATCATTAATGGGATGTTTCGAATAATAGTTACATACCAAGAAGCAAGGCCTCGAATGACCCTATTTTTGGAAAAATAAGAAAAGGCTACGACTAGACCTATCAAAGTGCCTAAGGCAATTGCAATAACTGCCATGTAGACATCTATCCAAAGACCAAAAAATAAATGATCTAAGTTCCTCCATATAACGTCGTACCTGAAGGTGTAGTTCATAGTCGTAGCCTTTCTTACAATGCGTTGTTACTTATGGGCGCGGGAACCCAATTTTTGGCTGAGGCAAAGTAGTCCCGAACCACTTCTTAAACGATGCCTGATAAGAATTGAATTGCTCACCGCTCATTGCTTCATTGATTGCTTGGTTCACAAAGTTCAACCAAACTTGGTCGCCTTGTGCGACAGCACAAGAGTATGAGTTTGGAGCGTATGCGAAGCCAGAGTCTATGTACTTACCCTTGTTACGGCTGGATAACCATGCAGCTGAAGCAGTATCTGTTGCTACGGCATCAACACGGCCACTATCGAGAGCACCGTATGTCAGGGCAACTGAGGCGTACTGAAGGACAGTTGACTTTGGTAGTCCTTGGTGTGCGAGGTCTTCGGCATATACGTTTTGAAGTATGCCAACTTTTGCCTTACTTCCAGCCTTTGATAGCGCTGCGTAGTTCTTATACTTTCCTTTGGACGACATGAGGAAGCTAACGCCTTCTCGGTAGTAAGGAATAGTGAAAGCAACTTTCTGAGCTCTCTGTGCTGTCACTGTCATGTAGTGACAAACCATGTCAACTTTATCGGTAACTACGTTTGGGATGCGTGAATCCGAAGTTTCCTGAACAAACTCAACTTTTGTTTCGTCATCGAATAGACCCTTGGCAACGATCTTTGCTATGTCTATATCCATGCCAACGAGCTTGCCCTTTTCGTCGATGAAGTGCCAAGGTGGAGAATCGCTACCTGTTCCAACAATGAGCTTTCCTCGGCTTAGAACTTGTTCGAGCTTGTTCGATGGTGCCGATTGTGCGGAGCCTGCGCCAAGAACCGCCGCTAAAATAAGCGATGATCCGGCTATTGCGACTCCAAAAATACGCATTCTATTCATTTCGTACCTTTCGCAATGTTGACCGGAAGTGGACAACACGAGGATTATGATGTGGTACTACCACCTAGGTCAACCTCTTTTGGGGTGATTTCACGCTTGATTTGAGCATTTCCACCAACGAAAGTGCCAATAATTGCTGCGTGCCTCATGGTAGAAGTCCAAGAAGGATCTACCATGGTAAAGCCTTTCCGACTCTCTCTTACTGTGGAAGATTGGAACAAAAACTTTTCAAAACTCGCGTAGTGACCGTGCTTAGATCATTGTCAAAATTGTTCCAAGCCAAACTTCCCGCGTAACAGATTGATCCCACTGAAAAAACCGCACCACCGCCTTGAATCGTGTAGTAGACCATGTCAGCCCTCACTCGGTCTGGTCTAAATGGTCCACCCTGGTCCGGAAGAACTACGGGTGTATCCTCGGTTGCAATTTGGTAGACATTTGGAAATCCCGTAGCTGAAGCGAGAATGTGAACCTCTACAGGTGAGCCAAGATTTGGATCCCATCTATCTATCTCCTCTCCTGCGGCACCATCTAGAACATAGCCTCGTTCTCCTAATTGGTCGGACCTAATTCCGTCAAACCATTGGCTAGCAGGCCCTGAATAACTTGCATCCTGGCGCGTATAAGGTCGGGCACCTGAGAATCCTTCGGCACCAAAGCCGATACCCATAGTGCGGTGAGGTGACTTTCCTCTGAACCTCCAGAGCCCACCAATTTCATTATCAAAAACATGGCTCCTTTCCCCCACGGGACTATCCCAAGTTCGAGTTCCACTGTTATCTCGACGTACTTCTACAATCCAATGCCGCTCTTCATCGGTTGAAGTCACCCAATAAAAACCGTTACCACCCAAATACATAAAGCGGCCACCATTTGATAGGTAAGTTTCTATTGCAACAATCTCCTGGCGCGTTACATATTCTGGATGACTACCGGTAATTACTGTCTTGTAGCTTTCAAGAAGCTCAATTCCTTCGCGATGTAAATCTTCATCAGTTGCAATGTCGAAGGCAATCCCAGATCTTGTTAACCAATCCAATATATATAGGTCAGCGGCAAAATGGCGAACAGAACCCAGAAGAGAATTCGTCGCAGTTGGCATGACACTGAATATAGGGCGATGATTCGAGGAATACCGTACAGGGCTACCATCTGTATGCGCGTCATAACAAGATCTTCCTAATTCAGGGTGCTCAAGCAAGAACCGCTCATTCTCGGTAATTTCAATTTTACGCTCGGTCAAAAGGCTGACATCAAATTGTGCTGGTAGCCCATTTGCATAGGTCAAATATGTATATGTTGGAAAAAGTAAGAGGGCTTCTGCTCGCGATTTCTTAAGGCTTCGGACAAATATTGGAAAACTGCTTGAAATCTCATTATTGGATAAAGTCACACAATAAACACCGCTCTCTAAATCAGCGGGCAATTTAAAAGTTAAGTTATAGTCCCAATTTGAATCCAGCATTTCATCGTCATGAAAATAAACGGCGCCGTATTCTTCTGGGGCCATCAGGAATGAATCGTGTTTGCCACTCCAATTATGGCCGGTTACTCCTCTTTCGGCTCCATTCATCAATTTACCGGTGTACTTGGAGTTATTCTCACAAATTAGCTCGGTACTTTTCAGGTTCTTCGAAAAATCCCATTCGGCCACTACTTTCAAACTGGAGTGTGCGCCCTTGTGAATCAACTCCAAAACCTCTGGATTCTGGGATCCGAGGATGAACTTTGGATTTTCGATTTTTCCGTTAAAGCATGCGTTCGGGGAGCCATCCTTTAATAAGGATGCAGTCGCAAGCCAAATTCCTGAGCCCACTGGTTTACCAACTAATCCAGATATACGTTGAGTACCGAAGATTTTCTGAATAGAGCTCGTTTGTCTTACTTCGAGAACTGCATCATCTTTCCGAATCTCAATAACAATTGAATACCACTCTTTATCAAGTAAATTTTGAGTTACTTGAAGCAACCCCTTACTTCCTTTAAGTTGCAGTACTCCACCGATAATCTGAAGTACTAGCG
>JBILUX010000098.1:0-4719 GCA_044370765.1 Candidatus Planktophila sp.
GGTGCGCGTTACCCAAGAGGCTTCGGTACAACTTCCACAGACTCTTTCCGAATTAACCTTTGTAGTAACAGGGGGATTAGAAAGCTATACCCGCGACTCAATAGCCGAAACAATTCTTGCCCATGGCGGTAAGGCCGCTTCGGCCGTTTCAAAGAAGACGGATTACCTCTTGGTCGGAACCGACCCAGGCTCCAAGCTTGCTAAGGCGCTTGAACTCGGGGTTCCAGTGATCGACGAGGCGAAATTTAAAGAATTGCTTGCAGGCTCGTAGTAGGATTTCACTATGACGAACTTAGCCGCTGAAACTCTTCGCGAACTTCCAATGCCGGCAGTTGCCTACGGCCTCGTAACTTTTGGAGTTCTCTCGATCTTTCTATATTTAGCCCTTCGTTTAGACCGGGATTAATTTGTCTCGAGTTGGAATTTACGGTGGAACTTTTGATCCGATTCATAACGGTCATCTCCATGTAATTAGACAGCTCATTGAAAAAAAGATTATTGATCGCTTAATACTTGTTCCCGCTGGTCAACCTCTACTTCGCGAAAATGCACCGATTGCCTCTGGATCGGCGCGGAGAACTATGTGCCAGCTAGCGATTTCTTCTCTTCCGGAAAACATCTCATCGCATGTCGAGGTAAATCCCATTGAGATTTTGCGCCAAGGTCCTAGCTATGCAATCGATACGGTCGAGGCGGTCCGAAATACATACCCAAACGATGAGGTATTTTTGATTATGGGCGCAGATGCCTATTCAAAGATTGATCAATGGCACCGTGCGCCAGAGCTCCACGCGATGGTCTCGATAATCTGCATTAATCGTCCAGGTTTTGCCCCGCATGGCATCGATATCGCCGCGCTAGATGTATCGGCCACCTCAATTCGTGCAGGATTGAGCACGGATATACCGGAAATTGTTGCGGCATTTATAAGGGAGAATGCGCTCTATGACAATTAGCGCACGCACCCTCGAAATCACCCAAGCAGCAGCCGCGGCAGTAATCGAAAAAATCGGCACTGATTTAATTGCGATCGATCTCTCTGACCAGCTTGTACTAAGTGAGGTTTTTCTTATCGCAACAGGGCAAAATGTTGCTCAAGTTGATGCGATTGCAGACGAGGTTGAACGCAAACTTATCGCAATGGGGGAAAAACCTGCGCGCCGTGAAAAGGGACCCGAGTGGATTCTTCTTGATTATTCAGATTTAGTAGTCCATATCCAAAGCACTGAGCTTCGTAAGTACTACATGCTTGATCGCTTGTGGAATGACTGCCCGACGATTGAGCTAGATGCCGTGAAAGCCGCTGAAGTTCATGGCAGGTAATCGCGTACTTTTATGGCGTCACGGCCAAACTGATTGGAATATGGTTAATCGTTTTCAAGGCCACTCCGACATTCCATTAAATGATGTAGGTCGATATCAGGCCCAGCATGCTGCAGAGATTTTGGCAGGCATGAATCCCACGGCGATTATTTCAAGTGACCTAGGACGCGCCTATGAAACTGCGCAAGCCTTAGCAAAGCTAGTTGGCTTAACAGTGAGTATGAATGAAGATTTGCGAGAGACTAATGGCGGATTATGGGAAGGCAAGACTGGAGCAGAAAACCGCGCCGAAGACTTTCAAAACTTTATTCGCTGGATAGATGGCGACGACAACCCGGCCGGGACGACAGGGGAGCGACGTAGTGAAGTTGCAACCCGTGCTGTCGGTGTAATCAATAAAGCGCTAGAGGGAAAGTCGGATCAACTATTAGTTGTTGCAACTCACGGTGGCACTGCTCGATGTGTCCTCGGTGAGCTATTGCAACTTCCACTATCTCACTGGGGCGTTATTGGTGGACTTTCAAATGCATCCTGGTCGATCCTCGAACGCAATCCCCGTCAATGGAATTTAATTGAACACAACGCCGGTTCTATCCCAGAGCCTGTCTATGGCGAGGAAAGTGGCGCGACCCCCGCGTAAATCATGCGGTAAGGTTTGCCCTTCTCAAGCAATTGGGGCTGTGGCGCAGCTGGTAGCGCACCTGCATGGCATGCAGGGGGTCAGGGGTTCAAATCCCCTCAGCTCCACGTATGAATATCGATAGTACAAACGAGGCGCACGCGGCCTATGACTTCGCCTACGTGCAGGAAAAATGGCTGCCCGTTTGGGATCAGATACAACCTTTTAAATCTGGTCGTCCAAATGATGCGCGCCCAAAAAAGTATGTCTTGGACATGTTTCCTTACCCATCAGGTGATTTACACATGGGCCATGCCGAGGCCTATGCACTCGGAGATGTGATTGCCCGCTACTGGATTCAAAAAGGTTTCAATGTCATGCACCCGATCGGTTGGGATGCATTTGGACTACCAGCCGAAAACGCTGCGATAAAGCGCAATGAAGATCCAAAGATTTGGACCTATGAAAATATCGCTGTGCAGAAGGCATCGATGCGCCGCTTTGCATGCTCCTTCGACTGGGATCGCGTTTTTAATACATGCGATCCAGAGTTCTACAAGTGGAACCAGTGGTTATTCTTGCAGCTATACGAGCGCGGACTTGCCTATCGCAAGGACTCGGCCGTAAATTGGTGCCCAAGCTGCCAAACAGTTTTAGCTAACGAACAAGTAGTTGCTGGTCTCTGCGAGCGATGCGATACGGCAGTTACAAAGAAGAAACTAAACCAGTGGTATTTTAAGATTACAGATTATGCGGATCGCTTGCTCGATGACATGGCCCAACTTGAAGGCAAGTGGCCAGAAAAAGTATTGATGATGCAGCGAAATTGGATCGGTCGCTCAAGCGGAGCCAACGTCTCATTTGTTATTGAAAATCGAAGCGAAGCGATTACGGTTTACACAACTCGTCCCGATACTTTGTACGGTGCAACATTTATGGTTGTTGCAGTCGATAGTGATCTTGCCGCCGAGTTAGTAGTTGGCTCAGGTGTTGAAGCTGAGTTTGCGGCCTACCTAGAAAAAATAAAGGCCGATAGCGATATTGATCGACTTGCCACAGATCGCCCAAAGAGCGGCGTCTTCTTAAATCGCTTTGCGATTAATCCAGTCAATGGTGCAAAACTTCCCATCTGGGCCAGTGATTATGTTTTAGCTGACTACGGCACGGGTGCGATCATGGCCGTACCAGCTCACGATCAACGAGATCTAGATTTTGCACGAGCGATGAATCTCCCGGTAACCGTCGTTGTAGATACTGGCGATGAGGATCCAAACTCATCAGGGATTGCAACCAGCGGAGATGGCGTATTAGTTAACTCTGGCGCCCTCAATGGCATGAACAAGGCCGATGCGATCGCAGCTATTAATGCACAACTTGAAAAAGATGGCCTCGGAAAATCTGCACGGAACTATCGCCTGCGTGATTGGCTTGTTTCGCGCCAGCGTTACTGGGGTACTCCAATTCCAATCATTCACTGTCCATCCTGTGGCGAAGTACCTGTTCCGGCCGATCAACTTCCGCTGTTGCTTCCCAATGCTGATGGTTTAGATTTAAAACCAAAAGGCAC
The DNA here is from genome assembly GCA_044370765.1 of Candidatus Planktophila sp. GTDB lineage: Bacteria > Actinomycetota > Actinomycetes > Nanopelagicales > Nanopelagicaceae > Planktophila. Next base: position 3,510 of record JBILUX010000098.1, read on the forward strand.
ATCACCGCTAGGGGCGGCAACTGATTGGGTAAATGTTAAGTGTCCTAAGTGCGGCACGGACGCCAAGCGCGATACCGACACGATGGATACTTTTGTCGATTCATCCTGGTATTACCTTCGCTATCCATCATCGACTAATCATGACGAGGCTTTTGCAAAGAAAGATATGCAAACGTGGTTACCGGTAGATCAATATGTCGGTGGAGTTACACATGCAATCTTGCACCTGTTGTACAGCCGCTTCTTGACAAAAGTTCTCAATGACTTGGACATGTTAGATTTCAATGAGCCTTTCACTCGTCTTCTCAATCAGGGCATGGTTCTTATGGATGGCTCGGCCATGTCGAAGAGTCGGGGTAATTTAGTTCGCCTCTCCGATGAGCTTGAAAATCACGGCGTTGATGCGATTCGTCTATCAATGGTCTTTGCCGGGCCTCCTGAAGACGATGTCGATTGGTCAGATGTCTCGCCATCGGGATCGGTTAAATTTTTATCACGTGCTTGGCGTTTATCAGGTGATGTGACAAGTGCACCTGGTGTTGATTTGGCTGGCGGGGAAATCTCGCTTCGTAAAGCAACGCATAAAGCGCTCCACGATGCCGATTTCGCTGTCTCTTCACTTAGATTCAATGTTGCTATTGCTCGCGTCATGGAGCTCGTTAATGCAACACGTAAAGCTATCGATTCGGGTTGTGGGCCAGCAGATCCTGCCGTTCGCGAGGCCGTTGAAGCTATAGCGATTATGTTGTCATTGGTTGCACCATTTACCGCCGAAGAGATGTGGGAGCGTTTAGGTCACACTCCATCTGTCGCCCTTGCCGGTTGGCCCGCTATTGATGAAAAACTATTAATCGCAGATGCCGTAACTGCCGTTGTTCAAATCAACGGCAAGATTAAAGATCGCCTTGATGTCACTCCAACCATCAGTGATGCCGAACTTCAGGCTCAAGCTCTAGCCCTGCCATCGATTATTGAGGCGCTTGCGGGAGTAACAGTTTCAAAAATCATTACGCGCGCCCCAAAAATCGTTAATATCGTCACCTAACTCAAATCTTCGCGTTCCACATGGTGAGAGGCACTAAATGAAAACTATCTTGGATGCAATCGGTAATACACCATTGATTAACATCGAGGGTATTTGGGTAAAGATGGAGTTCATGAATCCATCGGGTTCAATCAAGGCGCGCATTGCAAAGTACATGATTGAACG
>JBILUX010000016.1:0-16173 GCA_044370765.1 Candidatus Planktophila sp.
TAAAAATAGCATTTACTACTGAAATCTTTGCAAATAGCCAGATTAGGATTGGATATCCCGCTGGCCAATAAGAAAGTATGGGTTTATCTGAGAAATATCCTTGAGCTAAAAGTCCATCAACTCCACCGAGATAACTCTCACCGTCTGCACCTAGCCAACCCCCATTCGGAGTATTTGCCATCGTGATTACTTTGACTACGAAGGCTAAAAGCGGGACTACCCACAAATAGAAACCATCTTTATTGCTCTTCTTTGCGGCCTGTTGGCGAACTGCCTTTGATTTACTAGCCATACGACCTATCCCTTAAAGTCAGAGACCAAGTATGAGCGCCGCGTTTCGCTTTGGCCAGAAGGCTCCACGGTGCCTGCGACCCAGGCCTTCATTCCCCGCGCCGCTAGTGAGGCAAGGGCTAAGTCGGCCGAATCTGGCGCCACGATGGCGACCATTCCAATTCCCGCATTCCATGTGCGCTCCATATCGGCTTGAGGAACTCCGCCGATCTTTGCCATAAAGGCCATCTCAACTGGCAATGACCAGGTTGAACGATCATAAATCGCCGTTAAATGCTCTGGAATAACGCGCGCAGTATTTTCGGCGATGCCGCCGCCTGTTATATGAGTAAAACCTCGAAGCGCACCTGGCATCGATTTAATGAGCGCTAAACAATCGAGAGTGTAAATCTCAGTAGGCGTTAAAAACACTTCACCCGATGTTCTTCCATATTCACTCACATGTGCCTCTAGTGAGAGTTTCTGCCTCTTAATAATATGTCGCACAAGAGAGAAACCATTTGCGTGAAATCCACTCGATGGCATGGCAATTAAAAGATCGCCAGCTTTTACTAAATGTGCTCCAAGTTGTTTATCTGCATCGACAACTCCCGTTGCAGCACCTGCAATATCAAACTCATCATCATCTAATAATCCAGGATGTTCGGCCGTTTCTCCGCCAATGAGTGCAGTATTCGCCTTTTCACAACCGCGGGCGATACCGGCAACTATTTCAGCGATGCGCTCAGGGATAACTTTCCCTACTGCAATGTAGTCAGTCATAAATAAAGGCTCTGCGCCACAGACAACTAGATCATCAACAACCATCGCAACTAAATCTTCACCGATAGTGTCGTACTTACCCATAGCGCGTGCAATCTCGGTCTTTGTACCAACGCCATCAGTTGAGGATGCAAGTAATGGTCTCTTCATATTCTTCAACGCAGTTGCATCGAAGAGCCCTGCAAAACCGCCGATCCCACCCATTACCTCTGGTCGTGTCGCCTTTGCTATAGATGCCTTCATTAGCCCTACTGCGCGATCACCCGCATCGATATCAACGCCTGCATCTTTATACGTGCTCATTTAGTGTCCATGAACTTCCGTGATTTCTAGGCGCATTTTTCCCTCAGACATATCGGCAGGGATGCGTATTGGATAAAGGCCTGTAAAGCATGCAGAACACAGCTTTTTATCCTCGATTTGAGTGGATTCAATCAGCCCCTCAAGTGAGACATAGCCAAGAGAATCGGCACCGATCGAGCGGCGAATCTCCTCAACTTCAAGTCCACTAGCAATGAGCTCTGCGCGTGTTGCAAAGTCGATTCCGTAAAAGCAGGGCCACTTAACTGGCGGCGATGAGATGCGCACATGGATTTCGCGGGCACCGGCTTCGCGTAGCATCCGAACAATGGCACGTTGAGTATTGCCGCGAACGATTGAATCATCAACAACAACAATGCGTTTGCCTTCAATAATTTCACGTAGTGGATTTAGCTTTAAACGGATACCTAGCTGGCGGATTGTCTGCGAAGGTTGAATAAAGGTTCTACCAACGTATGAGTTCTTTACTAATCCGATTCCAAATGGAATTCCAGAGCCCTTTGCATATCCAATCGCAGCCGGGGTTCCAGACTCTGGAACGGGAATAACTAAATCTGCTTCAACTGGCGCCTCTTTAGCTAAGCGAACCCCGATGGCAACGCGTGTCGCATGAATTCCCTGTCCTGCGATTAATGTATCTGGACGGGCGAGATAGACATATTCAAATAGACATCCCTTTGGCTCTGCCACTGCCCATTTTTGTGAGCGCACGCCGTTTTCATCGATGGCAATAAATTCTCCGGGCTCGATTTCGCGAACAAAAGCTGCACCGACAATATCAAGGGCGGCGCTTTCAGATGCAACGACCCAGCCTGTCTCTAGCTTTCCAAGAACTAAGGGGCGAACTCCATGTCGATCACGAGCGGCATACAAAGTATGTTCATCCATAAATACCAAAGAAAAAGCGCCTTCAAGTTGCGGAAGAACTGCGATCGCACTTGCCTCGACATTCTTCTCATTTTGCAGAGAGATAAGCGCTGTCATAATTTCAGTATCTGTGGTCGCTCCGCGGTCACGGACGTTAGTTGGCTCTAATTTCTGAACAAGTTCAGCTAGATCGCCAGTATTAGTTAGGTTGCCGTTATGGGCTAAAGCCAGTGTTCCGTACTTAGTTGGGCGCAGCGTTGGCTGAGCATTAACCCATGTGCTCGACCCTGTTGTGCTGTATCGACAATGCCCAATTGCTAAGTCTCCGGGAAGTGTTGCAAGATCGCTTTCAGTAAAGACTTGTGAAACCAATCCCATGTCTTTATAAACAAGGATTCTCTCTCCATCACTGGTTGCAATTCCAGCGGACTCTTGTCCTCGGTGTTGGAGTGCATAGAGACCATAGAATGCGAGCTTTGCAACCTCTTCTCCGGGTGCCCAAACGCCAAATACTCCACACGCGTCTTGGGGGCCCTTGTCTGCATCCAAGATGTTGTGATTTAACAATCCATCGGGGCGGCGGCTCATGCGTGAATCCTAAGCGGTAAGTACTCAGTTAGATCTGCACGTACTCCTGAGGCGGTGATTGCGCCGCTATTGAGAGCGTTGATCCATGTCGTTTCTCCAGAGGCAAGTGCGAGCCACGTATGAGCGTCCATCTCAATGACATTTGCAGGAGTCCCACGTGTATGTGTGGGACCGTCACCGCACTGGACTGCAGCATATGGAGGCACGCGCACCTCAATCGCCCGCCCCGGTGCCTTAGCCGTCAGAAGTGCCAATGTACTTTTGACCTCTTCTAAAATTTTAGGGTCTCTCATTGCTATCAGCCAAACAACCGTGGAAAGGTCGAAGTATGCGCGGTGCGAAGTTCGCTCAGTTCAATAACACAGTCATTAATTGTCAATGACTTACCACCAGTTGTGCCGATTCTTGTTAATGAAATTGAGTGCTTATTTGCTAGTGCTTTGAGTTCATCGCCCTTGTGGTTCTCTACTGCCACCACTACTCGCCCAGGTGTTTCACTGAGAAGGCCAACTCCGACGTTTTCTAGAGTAATGACCGCGCCGACCGAGTAGCGAAGAACCATTTCAGTTAAGCCCGCAGATAATCCACCCTGACTTAGATCATGGGCAGCATTGAATAGTTTGCTCGCGTGCCCAGCCAAAAGGAGCTCAATTAGCTGCATTTCACGGGCTAAATCAGCTGTAGGTGATTGACCCATACGTTGCGAATGTAAGAAGGCCCATTCACTGCCCGCTAAATCTTCATATGTTTCACCGAGAAGATATAGATCCAACCCGGCGACATCAAAACTCATCGGTGTTCGTGTGCGAACATCTTGGATTACACCTAACACTCCGATTACCGGAGTCGGCAAGATGGCAACACTGCCGGTTTGATTATAGAAAGAGACGTTCCCGCCTGTTACAGGCAAGCCCATCTCTAAGCAACCATCTGCTAATCCACGCACTGATTCAGCGAACTGCCACATGACACCTGGATCTTCGGGCGAGCCGAAGTTAAGGCAGTTAGTAACTGCCAAAGGACGCGCCCCAGCCGTTGCAATGTTTCGTGCCGCCTCTGCCAGTGCCAACTTTGCACCCTCATATGGATTTAGATATGACCAGTTTGCATTCGCATCCGTTGAGATTGCAACACCTAAATGAGTTTTCTCATCGATGCGGATCATTCCGGAGTCATCGGGCTGTGATTGAATCGTATTGCCCTGGACATATTTATCATATTGAGATGTAACCCAGGTTTTATCGGCCAAGTTAGGCGCCCCAGCAAGTTTTAATACGGCCGCTTTTATCTCGGCGGCATTACTCGGCATGGGAACATTTACTCTTTGTGAATTAACTTCATTAATATAGGCAGGTTGTGCCATTGGACGGTTATATACCGGACCATCGTGGGCCACGGTTCGTGGTGGGACGTCCACAATCGTTTCGCCGTTCCATGTAATTATTAATCGCTCGCCATCGGTTACTTCACCAATAGCAGTCACGGTGACATCCCACTTTTTACAGATCTCTAAAAATCGCGGAAGTTTGTGTGGCTCAACGATTGCACACATGCGCTCTTGGGACTCTGACATTAAAATCTCTTCAGGAGAGAGTGATGGATCACGCAAAGGGACCCTATCCAGCGCTACTTTCATGCCCCCTGAGCCACCTGAAGCTAATTCACTTGTTGCACAAGATAATCCCGCTCCACCAAGATCTTGTATTCCGATTACTAAATCCTCGGCAAAGATTTCCAGTGAACACTCAATCAAGATCTTTTCTACAAATGGATCTCCGACTTGGACACTTGGACGCTTAGTTGATCCCCCCGCACCAAAAGTTTCGGAGGCAAGGACTGAAACTCCACCGATTCCATCACCACCAGTTTTTGCTCCAAACAAAACTACTAAGTTTCCAGCACCCGCCGCCTTAGCTAATTTAATATCGCTGTGCTTCATTACGCCAACGCATAGAGCATTAACTAATGGATTTCCCGCATACGTTTCATCGAAGACAATTTCGCCACCGATATTAGGCAGACCTAAACAGTTTCCATAACCACCTACGCCCGCGACGATTCCAGGTAATACGCGGCGTGTATCTGGAGCATCGGCGGGACCAAAGCGAAGCGGATCCATAACTGCAATTGGGCGCGCACCCATTGTTAAAATATCGCGAACGATTCCGCCAACTCCAGTTGCCGCCCCTTGATATGGCTCGACAAAAGATGGATGGTTGTGCGACTCGATTTTGAATGTAACTGCGTAGCCCTGACCAACATCGACTACTCCAGCGTTCTCGCCAATCCCCACTAAGAGAGCATCGGACTTTGGAGCTTTGTCACCGAACTGCTTTAAATGCACTTTAGATGATTTATATGAGCAGTGCTCTGACCACATTACTGAGTACATCGCTAACTCTGATGAGGTAGGTCGGCGCCCTAAAATCTCTTTAATACGTTCATACTCATCGGACTTTAAGCCGAGCTCAGCAAATGGTTGTTTGTTATCAGGGGTTGATTCGGCGATGGCGACGGTATCTAGTGACATTACTTCACCATCGCATTCAATATAGATGTAAAGAAGCCAAGACCTTGTGCCGATGGACCAGTTAAAGGGTCGATAGCGTGCTCTGGGTGGGGCATCAAGCCAACTACATTTCCACGCTCATTAGTAATTCCTGCGATCAAGTTACGAGAGCCGTTGGGATTTTCTCCAACATAACGCGCAATCACTCGCCCTTCACCTTCAAGCTTGGCAAGGGTTTGGTCATCACATTGAAAAGATCCTTCGCCATTTTTTAGCGGAATAACTATCTTCTCGCCTTTAGAAAATGATGATGTCCATGGAGTGGTGTTATTAGTAATCTCAATCTCCTGGTCACGACATATAAAGTGAAGGTCAGAGTTACGGGTTAGCGCACCTGGCAGTAAATGGGATTCACAGAGAACTTGAAAACCGTTGCATATGCCCAGAACCGGCATCCCTTTTCCTGCCGCTTCAATGACCAACTTCATCACGGGAGCAAAACGTGAGATTGCACCACATCGAAGATAATCTCCGTATGAGAATCCACCTGGCAAAATAACTGCATCGACCTTCTTTAAATCTGCATCTGCGTGCCATAAGGCAACTGCCTCAGCACCACCAACATTGACGGCACGTGCGGCGTCGCGATCATCTAATGTTCCTGGAAAAGTTATGACTCCAACGCGCATTACTTCTCAACTCTTACAACATAGTTTTCAATAACTGGATTTGATAATAGAACCTCTGCCGCTTTTTCAACTTCGGCCAGTTGAGCAGGTGTTGGATCACCCTCAACTTCAATTTCAAATCGCTTTCCCTGGCGTACCGACTTGGCAAAAGTGAAGCCAAGTCGAGGTAGCGCAGATCCAACGGCATTTCCTTGTGGGTCGAGAATCTCGGGTTTTAACATCACATCGACCACGATTATTGCCATTGTCATACGCTCCTTGTGTTAGAACTTGCTGCCAGTTAGACGGAAAAAAGCCTCTTCATATCGTGCCGCTGTCTTTTCTACGATCTCTGCCGGTAGTTCAGGGGGTGGGCTATTTCTATCCCATCCGCTTGCAACTAGGTAGTCACGTAAAAACTGTTTATCAAAGGAGGCCTGTGCGCCTCCCGGAGACCAGGTCGATAGCTCCCAAAACCTAGATGAATCAGGGGTTAGAGCCTCATCACCTAGGACTATCTCCCCCGATATGTTGCGCCCAAACTCGAACTTGGTGTCGGCGAGAATAATCCCTCGCTCTAATGCAAACTCTGCAGCTGTGTCATACAAGGAGATAGTCAACTCTTTTAATTCACTCGCAACATCGCTACCGACATTTTCTGCGGCAGTTGCAAAATCAATGTTGATATCGTGATCACCGATCTCGGCTTTTGTCGCTGGAGTAAAGATTGTCACTGGAAGTTTAGATCCATCGCTTAAACCTACTGGAAGAGAATTTCCGCATACTGCGCTATTTCTTTGGTACTCATTCCAGCCGCTGCCAGTTAAATATCCCCGTGCGACACATTCGATTTCAAACATCTCAAGGGGTGCAACAATAATTGCACGGTCTTCAACAATCTCTGGAACTTCCGTAGATATAACATGATTGGGAACGATATCTTCGAGTAGTTCAAACCAGAATAGTGAGAGTTGAGTAAGAACTGCGCCCTTCCCCGGAATTACCGTTGGCATCACCCAGTCGTATGCCGATACTCGATCAGATGCAACGAGAAGGATTTCTTTTTTGTCATTGGTATATAAGTCACGTACTTTTCCGGTGCGCAGATGTGTCCACCCAGGTATCGAAGGCGCTGGCGGTGGACCAGCTAGGCCGAAGCCGCTCACCGAATAGAGCCGGGCTTGTACTGCACTGCTGCAGGGTGCGCGGATGTAATCGCCTCGATGCGATTAACAACTCGAGCAACTTGTTGGCGAGCATCGCCAGTGAATTCAAGGGGTGCGCTGATTAATTGATTAATGGCGGCGCGATCTAACGGAAAGCGTTCATCGTTAGCTAAATCATTGAGAAGAGTGTTGCTCTTGCCTTCGCGCATTCCGAGGGCGGCCTTAACTGCATGCTCTTTTATAACTTCATGGGCGACTTCGCGTCCGACTCCAGCTTTGACCGCGGCCATTAAGAACTTAGTTGTCGCCAAGAATGGTAGATAACGCTCTAATTCAGCCTCAATTACCGCTGGAAAAGCGCCAAACTCGTTAAGCACGGTCAGCATCGTTTCTAGGAGGCCATCAATTGCATAGAAGGCATCGGGCAGTGCGACGCGTCGGACAACACTGCATGAAACATCGCCCTCATTCCACTGGTCACCTGCAAGCTCGCTAACCATTGATGCGTATCCACGCAAGACAACACTTAATCCATTGACACGTTCGCAGGATCGCGTATTCATTTTGTGTGGCATCGCGCTACTGCCAACTTGCCCGGCTTTAAATCCCTCTGTTACTAACTCTGTACCAGCCATTAACCGTATTGATGTAGCTAGCGAAGAGGGTGCTGCCGCTATTTGCACGAGTGTTGTGACAACATCGTAATCAAAAGAGCGTGGGTAAATCTGTCCAGTTGAATCTAAAATATTGTTAAAGCCCAACTCTTTTGCAATCGCACTTTCCAATGCTGCATGTGCTTCGGCCGAGCCAAGTGTGTCTATTGAATCTTGCGAGGTTCCAACTGGACCTTTTATTCCGCGCATTGGATATCTCGCCTGTAAGGCGGTTAAGCGCTCATAGGCAAAGAGCAACTCTTCTGCTGATGAGGCAAAGCGCTTTCCAAGAGTTGTTATCTGTGCAGGTACATTGTGTGAGCGACCAGCAATTGGTTGATCGGCATACTGTGCAGCGCGTTCTGCTAAGCGGGCGAGCACAGATACAACTTTGTCATGGACAACTTCTAATCCATTTCGTATCTGAAGCGCTTCAATATTTTCAGTTAAATCCCGACTCGTCATTCCGATATGAATTACTTCGTGGCCAGCGAGCGCGTTGAACTCTTCGATACGGGCCTTGACGTCGTGACGAGTCTGCTTCTCACGTGCATCTATGGAGGCAAGATCTACTGTAAAGATTACTTTTGTGTAGTCATCAATGACAGAGTCTGGAATCTCATGGCCAAGCAGTGATTGATTTCGCATTACTGAGAGCCATAACCGTCGTTCAAGAATAATTTTTTCCTGCGGGGCAAAGATCTTTCGCATTGCAGCAGAGGCGTATCTATCGGCTAATAGGCTCACTGATGAATTATCGGCCATTTAATTGCCCTTCTCTGCCACTGAGGCGTTGAGCGCGATGTCGCTTCGATAAAAGGAGCCTGGGAGGGTGATTTGGCTGATTGCACGATAGGCGCGATCTCTGGCCTCAGTTAAATCGATTCCCATGCCAGTCACTGCTAGAACTCGACCGCCTGTTGCTATGAGCTTCTCTTCCTCTATCGATGTACCTGCGTGGAAAATCTCAACATTTTCAATCTCTGGAAAGTTCGAAATTGAGCCGCCGCTTATCGGTGCACTTGGATATCCCTCTGCAGCCAAGACAACGGTAACGGCCGACTCATCACGCCACTCTAAAACCGTATCGGTAAGATTGCCGGTCGCGGCCTTGTATAAAAGCTCGGCCAATGGAGTCTTGAGCAATGGAATCAGAACCTGTGTTTCAGGATCACCAAAGCGAACATTAAATTCAATGACACGTGTTCCATGGTCGGTGAGCGCCAAACCCGCATAAAGGAGGCCAATAAAGGGAGTTCCGCGCGCACTCATTTCAGCAATCATCGGAGCGAGAACTTGTTTGTACGTATCCTCGACAATATCTGATGGTGCCCAAGGAAGTGGAGAGTATGCACCCATTCCGCCAGTATTTGGTCCGACATCATTATCTCGTGCGCGTTTGAAATCTTGTGCCGGCTGCATAGCAAGTATGGAAACTCCATCGCTAATACCAAAGAGTGAAACCTCTGGGCCATTTAAATACTCTTCAATGACAACTCGCTTACATGCCAGGGCGTGATTTAAAGCCTCTTGGCGATCATGTGTAACTACAACTCCTTTTCCACCAGCTAAGCCATCATCCTTTACAACATATGGTGCGCCAAAAGTATCGAGCGCTTTTTCACACTCTTCCTGTGTTGTACATGTAAAGCTGCGTGCAGTTGGAACGCCGGCATCTGACATAACCTCTTTAGCAAAAGTCTTTGACCCCTCTAACTGCGCCGCCGCTTTTGAGGGTCCAAAGACAGCGATCTTTAATCTCCGTAAATCATCGGCAATGCCATTAACTAATGGAACTTCTGGGCCAATGACAACTAAATCCGCCTCAATTTTCATCGCTAGAGCAACAATTTCAGCATTGTTTGAAATATCTACTGGGTGGCACTCTGCAAACTCTGCAATGCCGGGATTTCCTGGTGCAACATGTAGCGAAGTACATGCCGGATCTGCATGTAGACCTAATCCAAGGGCGTGTTCACGACCGCCGCTTCCGACTAGGAGGATTTTCATTATTTAGATGAAATCCTTTACGACAATTGTTTCATCGCGGCCCGGGCCAACACCGATGGCGCTGATTGGCGCACCAGAGATCTTTTCCAAGAAAGCTACGTACTCCTGTGCCGCCTTTGGAAGGTCGCTGAGTTTTCTCGCCTTCGTAATATCTTCGCTCCACCCTTGTAGATATTCATAAATCGGTTTTGCATGGTGGAAATCGCTCTGTGATGCTGGAAGCTCTTCAACACGCTTTCCATCGATTTCATAGGCGACACATACTGGAATCTTTTCCCAACCAGTTAGAACATCCAACTTTGTTAAAAAGAAATCAGTCAGGCCATTTACTCGTACTGCATAGCGCGCAATCGGTGCGTCATACCAACCGCAGCGACGTGCGCGTCCAGTTGTTACGCCGATTTCTCCACCTATGCGACGCAACGCCTCGCCATCTTCATCAAAGAGTTCAGTAGGAAAAGGTCCGCTTCCGACGCGAGTCGTATAAGCCTTAACAATTCCAATTACTTTAGTGATCTTTGTTGGTCCGATTCCGCTACCAGTGCAAGCACCGCCCGCAGTTGGATTACTTGAAGTCACAAAGGGATATGTTCCATGGTCAACGTCAAGGAGAGTGCCCTGCGATCCCTCAAGAAGTACTCGCTTGCCCGCCTTTAGCGCTTGATCTAAAAGTAAAACAGTATCTGCAACATATGGGCGCAGAATTTCGGCATATGCCAAATACTCTTCTAACACTTCGTCAACTTCTATGTTCTTGCGGTTAAAGACTTTAATAAGAACCTGGTTCTTATCGCGGAGTGCACTTTCAATCTTTTGGCGAAGAATCGATGGATCAAATAGATCTTGAACTCGAATACCTATGCGGTTAATTTTGTCGGCATATGCTGGGCCAATTCCTCGCCCAGTTGTTCCGATCTTTGATTTACCTAAGAAGCGCTCTGAAACTTTGTCGATCGTTCGGTGATACGGAGTGATTAGATGTGCGTTAGTCGAAATGAGTAACTTGCTGCAATCAATTCCGCGCTCTGTTAACCCTTTAATCTCCTGAAGTAAAACACCTGGATCGATTACAACGCCATTTCCAATTACTGGAATTACGTTGGGAGAGAGAATTCCCGAGGGCAATAGGTGCAATGCATACTTCTGATCGCCTATAACTACTGTGTGTCCAGCGTTGTTGCCACCTTGATAGCGAACAACATAATCAACACGATCGCCTAATAAATCAGTGGCTTTACCTTTGCCTTCATCGCCCCATTGGGCTCCAAGCAAAACTAGTGCAGGCATTGGTAAAGCCTCTCTGATTAGTTAGAAGTTATTTGAGTGAGGAGGTGCCGGTAGAGCGAAGATCTTCACAGCCACGAACAACACGCGCGGCCATTCCAGCTTCTGCCGCCTTGCCCCACGCGCGAGGGTCATAGAGCTTCTTGTTTCCAACTTCACCGTCAATTTTTAAGACACCGTCGTAGTTCTTGAGCATGTGCTCTACAACTGGGCGTGTAAATGCATATTGGGTATCAGTATCGATATTCATCTTGATAACACCATAATCGAGTGACTCGCGGATCTCTGAAAGTAGAGAGCCTGAACCGCCGTGAAAAACAAGGTCCATAGGCTTGCTTCCAGCGGGAAGACCAAGCTTCTTTGAAACAGCCTCTTGCAGGGTTGCCAAGATTTTTGGTTGCAGAACAACATTGCCTGGCTTGTAGACACCATGGACATTTCCAAATGTTGCAGCTACTAAGTAGCGCGTATCAGTTCCAAGAGTTTCAACAGTGAGCAATGCATCTTCGGGAGTTGAGTACAGCTTGGCATCGTGTTTTGCTTCAACACCATCTTCTTCTCCGCCAACAACACCAATTTCGATCTCAAGAATTGTACGAGCAGCAATCGACATCGCTAACATCTCTTTTGCAATCTTCATGTTCTCAGGCATTGAAACCGCTGAGCCATCCCACATATGTGAATTAAATAGTGGTGCCTGACCTGATGCAAGACGCTGCGCTCCAAATGCCAAAAGCGGACGCATGAAGCCATCCAACTTTTCAGCTGGGCAGTGATCGGTATGTATTCCAATGTTAACGTTGTAGTTCTTCGCTACAACATGTGCATACTCCGCTAAAGCAACGGCGCCATCGACCATCTTCTTTACAGTAGAGCCAGATGCGTACTCAGCTCCGCCCCAAGAGAATTGAATAATTCCATCGGACTCAGCCTCGGCGAAACCACGGATAGCTGCAATGATGGTCTGTGATGATGAAACATTTATCGCCGGATATGCAAAAGCGCCTTTCTTAGCGCGGTCCAGCATGTCTATATAAATCTCAGGCGTTGCAATCGGCATTTTTGCTCCTAGTGGCTCTGGTGTAAAACTCTAGGAGAGCGCTTCGTTGAACCATCTAGAGGCTTACGGCCAATCCTCTCACTTACAGAGCTAATCCCACAAAAGCGACGCAGCTAATCCCTCAAAAGCGGCACAAAGAAGCCTCCGGAATGTGGACTCCGGAGGCTTCTTTATTAGCGCCTAGGTCAGTGATTTGAGAACGTTGCTGAGGAAGCGGGCGAATGCCGCGACCAGCGTCGGGTTACTCAAGAGTTTGAGAATTAACAGGATTAGCGCAGTGATGCTCATTTTTCTCCTTTCATTGGGTGCCAGCATCTTTCTAGGCTCACCGGGATGACAAAGAGCACTCTCCAAAGCCTGTTGATAACAATGGCCAACTAGTAACCTCACACGCTATGAGCCAAGACCATGAGTCGTTAGAGAACCTTCTACGCGAAGATCGTTACTTCCTACCTAGTCCTGAATTCGCAGAAGATGCCAATGCCAAACCAGACGAGTATGCCCATGCCAATATGGATCGTTTGGCTTTTTGGGAAGAGCAAGCTGGCGCTCTTACGTGGGAGAAAAAATGGGACTCTGTCTTGGAGTGGGAAGTTCCTTATGCCAAATGGTTTATTGGTGGAAAGATAAATGCTTCGGTCAACGCACTTGATCGACATGTAGAAGAGGGTCGCGGAGATCGCGTTGCATTTTATTTTGAGGGTGAACCCGGTGATACACGAACCATTACCTATGCTGACCTGCTCACTGAGGTAAAAAAGACAGCGAATGCTTTAATTGAAATTGGAATAAATGCGGGCGATCGCGTTGCAATCTATATGCCGATGATTCCAGAGGCGGCTATTGCAATGTTGGCCTGTGCCCGAATTGGTGCACCTCACTCAGTTGTCTTCGGTGGGTTTTCAGCCGATGCATTGTTATCTCGAATCCAAGATGCCGATGCAAAGTTAGTTATTACCTCCGATGGAGGATTTAGAAAAGGTGCAGCCTTTGCTTTAAAACCTGCCGTCGATGAGGCACTCAAAGGTCAACACAATGTGGAGAAGGTATTAGTTGTTGCTCGCACAAAGCAGGAGACTGCATGGACTGATCGCGATATCTGGTGGCATGACATTGTTGATCGTCAATCTGCCGAACATGTTGCAGAGAGCTTCGACTCAGAGCATCCTCTCTTTATTTTGTATACTTCCGGTACGACAGCTAAGCCAAAGGGTATTTTTCATACAACTGGTGGATATTTGACTCAGGTTGCCTACACACACAAGGTCGTCTTTGATTTAAAACCTGAGACCGATATTTATTGGTGTACCGCCGACGTTGGCTGGATTACGGGCCACTCGTATGTTGTCTATGGGCCACTTATTAATGGTGCGACACAGGTCATGTATGAGGGAACCCCAGATACACCGCATAAAGGGCGCATTTTTGAGATCGTTGAAAAGTATGGTGTAACTATTCTGTACACGGCGCCAACATTGATCCGCACATGGATGAAGTGGGGCGATGAATTCCCACAAGCACATAATTTGGAATCGCTTCGTTTATTGGGCTCTGTAGGAGAGCCAATTAATCCTGAAGCTTGGATGTGGTACCGCAAAATTATTGGCGGAGACCGCTGCCCAATTGTAGATACATGGTGGCAGACCGAAACAGGTGCAATCATGATTTCACCTTTGCCTGGCATTACTGCAACAAAGCCAGGCTCTGCAATGCGTCCAATTCCAGGCATCAGCGCAAAAGTTGTAGATGATAATGCGACCCCAGTTGCCGATGGACATGGTGGTTACTTAATTATTGATCAGCCATGGCCTTCAATGTTGCGCGGGGTGTGGGGCGAAGATGAAAGATATAAAGAAACCTATTGGTCACGCTTTAGCGGTATCTATTTTGCTGGAGATGGCGCGAAGCTCGATGACGATGGTGCAATTTGGCTTCTTGGTCGCGTTGACGATGTCATGAACGTCTCTGGCCACCGAATCTCAACGACAGAGGTTGAATCAGCCCTTGTTTCACATGAAGCGGTAGCAGAGGCAGCTGTTGTTGGTGCCGCTGATGCAATGACAGGACAGGGCATCGTCGCATTTGTTATTTTGCGCTCTGGTATCGAACATGCAAATGGTGAAGAGCTCAATACTCAACTGCGAAATCACGTTGCTAAAGAGATTGGCGCGATTGCAAAGCCACGACAGATTCTGATTGTAAATGAGCTGCCAAAGACTCGTAGCGGCAAGATTATGCGCCGCCTGTTAAGAGATGTTGCTGAAAATCGTGAGGTTGGAGATGCAACGACTCTTGCAGATCCAAATATCATGAAGTTAATTGCGGCAGGTTTGCAAGGCGCTAAGGATGAGGATTAAAGCTTTACCCCTAAATACTTACTTGTGAGCGTAATTAGTTCAATTTCGCTCTTAAGTACACCTATGTGCTTGTAGGCAACGCTTCCATCTGGGGCAATAAACCAAGTAACTGGTACTCCCATTCCAAAATACTTTCGCGAGCGACCATCTCCATCGTAGAGATTTGGCCACGTGATGCCGTTCTTAACTACAAAACTTCGCCCGGCCTCAATCGAAGACTCTTCAACATCGACACCGATTAACTGTAACTTCCCATTGGCCTTTGCGTAGAAAGATCTGAAGATGGGCATCTCTTGTTTGCATGGCCCACACCAAGATCCCCAGACATTAATAATCGCCGGACCTTTTATTCCGCCGATTGCCGCACCGTCGCCACCATCTAAACAATCCAAAACTATCGAGGTTTCATTCATATAACTTGTAATACTCGAGCAGGAAACCACCTGGCCTGCGATTTCTTTCGCAGGTGCTGCGCAACTGCTGAGTAAGAGTAGCGAGAGCACGAGGGCAATTCTTTTCAACGGAAATCCTTATCTGTCTTTACGAGGAGTCTAGCTTTTTCAACATCCATTTCACCAATGCCGACGCTAGGACAAATTTTTGCAACTGGACATACACCGCATGCAGGTTTGCGTGAATGACAGATTCGCCGGCCATGCCAAATCATTCGTTGAGATAAATTTGTCCACTCCTGCTGTGGAATTAACTCGCCAACGATGTGTTCTACTTTTACGGGATCCTTTTCGCTGGTCCAACCGAAGCGACGAGAGAGCCGACCGAAGTGTGTGTCGACCGTTATTCCCGGAATATCAAATGCATGTCCCAAAACAACGTTGGCAGTTTTTCGGCCAACCCCGGGCAGCGAAATCAACTCTTCTAATGTACCTGGGACTGCTCCGCTAAATTCGCTGAGGATTTTAATTGACAGGCCTTTTATATGGCGAGCCTTACTATGATAAAAACCCGTTGAGAAGATGAGGCGCTCTATATCCTCTATATCGGCCTTTGCAAAGGCTTTTACACTCTTATATTTCTTAAAGAGCGCTGGTGTAACCTGATTGACCCTCTTGTCTGTGCACTGTGCACTCAGCACTGTGGCGATAATTAATTGCAGGGGGGTTTCAAAATCTAGCTCGCAACGGATATCTGGATAAGTCTTAGTGAGAATGCGGTAAACCGCCCGTGCCTGCTTGCGGCTTTCATTATCGGCGGGCATGAGGCTAAAGTACTCCTCGTGACCCACAATGAAGATGTTTTCCGCAAAGCTCCACTATTTACAGCCCTTGACGATGACGCCTCTGCTTCATTGCGTGCATCTATGGATTCAGTCAAGATTTCTAAGGGCAACGTCCTATTTGCCGAAGGCGATGAAGGCGATCACTTATATGTAATAGTCGAGGGCAAGTTAAAGCTCGGTACTTCAAGTGGTGATGGGCGTGAAAACCTTTTATCAATCCTTGGACCCGGTGAAATGTTCGGTGAACTCAGTCTCTTTGACCCAGGTCCCCGCACATCAACTGCTACGGCAGTAACAGATGCGAAGTTGCTCAGCCTTGGACATAAAGTTTTAGTTCCATGGCTTGCAGAAAATCCTGAGGTTGCACTTCACCTACTTGGCCGTTTAGCTCAAAGACTGC
>JBILUX010000099.1:0-4712 GCA_044370765.1 Candidatus Planktophila sp.
GAGCCACGCCAGAGGCACTTGCAAGCATTCGTGAAGCTTTTGGGCTTAATCGCTCTTGGTTAGAGCAGTATCTTTCCTGGATTAGTGGAGTAGTCACCGGCGATCTGGGTGAGGCTTACACGGGGCAGTATGTAATTGCAACTGAGATTATTCAGCGCCTTGAACCAACTCTAATTCTTACATTTGGTTCATTGTTTATCGCTATACCTATCGCCCTAGTGATTGGCGTTTATTCAGCGATGAACTTCAAACGTTGGCGTGGAGCTTCGGTAGATGGATTGGCGCAAGTAGGTCTGGCTATCCCTCAATTCTTTTTAGCATTAGTGCTCGTGCTCATTTTCGCTGTGAAGCTAGGTTGGCTACCTGCGACTGGCTATGTATCGATATTCGATGATCCTTTGGTAGCTCTGCGTTCAATGGTCTTACCAATTGCTACCTTGAGTTTGGGAATCACGGCTGTGTTTACACGTTTTGTACGAACATCAATGATTGAACAGATGAACGAAGATTACATGCGTACAGCAAAGGCGAAGGGACATACTGCCCGATCCGCTGCAATCGTTCATGGATTGCGCAACGCGGCAATTCCTCTTGTAACAACTGGAGCGCTACAAATCGGCGCCCTTATCGCCGGCTCAGTTGTTGTTGAGAATGTTTTCGTCCTACCTGGTATCGGACGGTTGCTTTTGACGTCCGTGATGACCCGCGAGGCGATAACGGTGCAATCTCTTGCCTTGGTAATTTTAATGATCATCCTCACTATGAATTTGCTCATGGATGTTCTATACGGAGTTTTGGATCCTCGAATTAGATACAGGGAGAGCCGCCAATGAAAACTTCGGTTGCAACGCAGAGTGTTCCTAATATTCGAGCACGTTCGGCAATGAAGTCTCCACAGTTAATTCTAGGAATTGGCCTCACGGGATTCGTCCTAATAGTCACGTTAATCTCATTTTTTTGGACTCCTTGGGACCCAATTGGAATTGACGTAGAAAGCAGGTTGCTTCCACCAAACTCCTCGCACTGGTTCGGTACCGATCGATTAGGACGTGATCTTCTCTCGCAGATTATGGTGGGCAGTCAAAACACGCTTTACGTCACCTTAGTTTCCACTCTTATTGGCGTTGTATTCGGCACCTCACTGGGTCTGGCAGCGGCCGGCTCGGGACGACGTTGGGGCGCAGTATTTACGCGCATCTCGGATATAGGAATTGCACTACCCAGCATTCTTATCGCTCTTGTTCTTGCGACCACCCTCGGCCCCGGAAGGGCGAGCGTTATCGTCGCCATCAGTTTTTGGTTCGTCCCTGTCACTGCACGCGTAGTTGTGGGTCCTGCTCGACAAGTTCTAGCGTTGGATTTCGTTGAAGCGGCGATGACACATGGGCGCAGTCGAATGTACATTCTCTTTAGACAGGTTTTGCCGAATATTGCACCCATTGTGATTGTGCAGACTTCAATGATGTTTGCAGCAGGTATCTTGATTGAGGCCTCACTGTCATTTCTCGGAGTTGGTGCTCAACCTCCAACAACTTCGTGGGGAAAAATTTTGATGGATTCACAGCCCTTAGTTCAACAGGCGCCTTATTACACGCTTTTGCCTGGAGCTTTCGTTGTGATTACTGTGCTTGCCTTTAACCTTCTCGGAGATGGTTTGGCAGTCCTCTTGGATCCACAACAATCGAAAAAAGGGGTTGCCTGATGTTAGAGATCAATAATCTTCGCATCAGTATCGCTGGCAGAACACTGGTCAAGATTGATCATCTCACCGCCGCACCAGGAGAGCGATTAGGTCTTGTTGGCGAGTCCGGATCGGGTAAAACTTTAACTGTCCTAAGTATTCTCGGCCTACTCCCATCAATGATGGATGTGCAAGGATCGATTATTTTCGCAGGTCAAGAACTTCTTGGAAAGCCCGAAGATGAACTCGCGAAAATCCGTGGTCGTGACATTGCGATGGTCTTTCAAGATCCAAGTCGATCACTCAACCCAACAATGAAGATCGGTCGCCAAATAGGAGAGACTCTTCATCTGCATACGAAGTTATCGAAAAATGAGATTGCGGAAAAAACCCTTGAGCTCATGCATAGCGTCCAACTTCAAGACCCTGAGAAACTTGTCTCACGCTACCCTCATGAATTATCTGGAGGCCAACAGCAGCGAGTTATGATTGCTGCGGCAATCGCATGCAAACCGAAGTTACTCATTGCCGACGAACCCACCACAGCACTTGACGTTACGGTTCAGCAGGGAGTTCTTAAATTACTTTTGAAACTCAGCCACGAGAGCGACATGGCTATGGTTTTCGTTAGCCATAACCTCGGAGTAGTTCAGGCAGTAAGTGAGCGAATCGCCGTGATGCATGACGGTGAAATCGTTGAGCTTGGTCCAACTACGCAAATCCTTGATGCCCCTAGCGCTGCGTACACGAAAGAGCTCATAGGCGCCAACCCCAGCATCCCAGATGCCCAAGAGTTACGTCGTTTATTAGGTACCCGTTTCCCAACTAGTAGAGGAGTTTAGAGTGCCTCTTGTCAGCGCAACTAACCTTAAGTTTCGATACGCAGCATCGGGGCCATGGACGATTAATGATGTCTCACTATCAATCGATTCAGGAACCAGTGTTGGAATTGTTGGCGAGTCTGGTTCAGGAAAGTCCACGATTATCCGACTGCTTTCCGGCCTGCTCACAGCGCAAGAAGGAGAAGTGACGGTCGATGGGAAGAATCTAGGCGAGTGGTCTAAAGAGTCACCGCGCGAGTTACGCCGTTTTGGACAGTTGGTTTTTCAGAGCCCTCGTCGCTCCTTCGATCCGCGCATGCGTTTAGGTCGTGCTCTATCTGAACCGATCCGTGCCTTAGAGAAGCGAGTTCCCGATACGGACGAACTTGGATCGTGGATGTCTCGAGTTGGCCTGAGCCCAGAGCTTCTCGATCGCTATCCTCATCAACTCTCGGGCGGTCAACTACAGCGGGTGAGTCTTGCCCGTGCAATGTCGATCGGGCCACAAGTCCTCTACGCCGATGAACCAACTAGCAGCTTGGATGTCTCCGTGCAGGCTCAGGTGCTCAATCTCCTAATGGAGCTGCGAATAGATTTGGGACTCACGCTCGTTTTAGTCTCCCACGATCTCGCCGTGGTCGGTCGCATGTGCGAGCGAATCATTGTGATGAGTGCCGGGGCGGTTGTGGAAGAGGGCAGCGCGATCGACATTCTTACAAATCCGCAACATGAATACACGATCGGATTGGTAGAAGCCGCTAAGGCCGTGAGCCTCAGACTCGCTTAATAACCGCTTTTGTAACCAGCTAAAGATAGCGTTCGCCTGTGAACTCAAGCGATGGGCTTTTTTGGATGAACGGTCGACTGGCGACCGATCTCATTGAGATTTCGCATGAACCGTCCGATCTTGCAAAGAGTGGTTTTTGGGCCATTTCGACAACTTTCGAAGGCGGCTTTACCGCTGCGCGATTTGGGCGCGTTGTTGAGGCTGACTTTCCAACACATAAATGGGAAAAACTCGAAGGGGCATGGAGCTCCTCACGCTCTGAAGCGCAATACATTGAATATGTCAGAGATATTCAAGAGTCAATTGCAGATGGCTGGGTCTATCAAGTAAATGCCTGCCGAGAGTTATCGACACCCTTGCATGAAGGGCGCAACCTTCGTGGCCTCTTCTCTGAAATTCTCATTAATAATCCTGCGCCATGGGCTAGTTATCTTGAAATTCCCGATTTAAACATTGCATCGGCCTCACCAGAACTATTTTTAAAACGTCACGGAAACAAAGTACGAACTTCGCCGATTAAAGGAACGCAGCTGCCGGGTCAAAGACATTTTGGTGCTAAAGATATGGCTGAGAATGTAATGATCGTCGATCTTATGCGTAACGATTTAGGTGCAATCTGTAAAAACGGTTCGGTATCTGTACCGCGTTTATTGGCCTCTGAACAACATCCTGGCTTGGTGCATTTAGTGAGTGATATTGAGGCAGAGCTTCGTGATGGAATTTCGTGGAGTGAGATTTTTTCTGCACTGCAACCACCTGGATCAATTAGCGGAGCACCGAAATCATCGGCAGTTACGGTGATTCGAGAGCATGAATCTGCACGCGGGCCGTACTGCGGCGCCCTTGGTTGGGTGCAAGGCGATCAGTGCGAGCTATCAGTTGCTATTCGCATTTTTTTTAAAGATGGATCGCTTCGATTCGTAACGGGTGCTGGAATAACTTGGAGCAGTGATGCCGCCAGCGAATGGGAAGAGACACAGTTGAAAGCTCGCCGATTGATTTCAATTGCTGGGGGAGCGCTATCATGAAAATCTCGTATAACGGCACACTCGTTGATATTCAAAACGCTCCTTGCACGGCCGCTGGATGGTTAATCGGCGCCGGAATTTTTGAGACTGTACGAACGGTTAATGGTCTGCCCTATGCATTCTCACGCCACTTGGATCGCGCACAAAAAAGTGCGCAAATTGCACACCTTGAGTTACCAAGTACAGCCTTGATTGAATCTGCGGTTAATGAACTCTTAATTGCCGAGCCGCTAAGAACTGGTCTTCTTCGGATCTCCTTTGATCAAAATGGCAGTTGGGCTGCTGTGCATCTTCCCTACGAGCCGCTTACTACTTCGGCAAAAGTTCGCATTCATCCGCAGGCTCTGGTTTCACATGGAGAGTCGATTAAGAGCTATCCATATGCCGATCGTTTA
>JBILUX010000100.1:0-4707 GCA_044370765.1 Candidatus Planktophila sp.
CTGCCGCAGCGCCAATTACTAGCTTTGCCGCCGTTTTAATCGTTCCATTGTGGCTGACAACAACAACGCGCTGTCCCGGATACATTGCAACGATTTTTTCGAGTCCTTCATCAATACGAACGGAAACTGCGTCATAGGACTCACCCTCTGGCGGAGCAATACTCGTTGAACTAACCCATGCATGATAATCGGCTGGATATTTCTCTTTTACCTCTTCAATGGACATCCCATCCCAAATGCCAAAACCACATTCGATCCAGAGTTCATCAAAGTTAATTGGTAGGCCAGTAATCCGCGAAATCGCCTCGGCCGTCTGTCTCGTTCGGTTTTGAGGAGAGGCGATAATCACCTCTGGATTGAGTCTGGCAATCGCCTTAGCAACAAGCTCGGCTTGAGCTAGGCCCTCATCAGTTAGCTCTGGGTTGAGTGGGCCGTAGCCCGAGAACTTCTTAAAGGGCGTGAGAGGCGTCTCCCCATGACGGACAAGAAATATTGTTGTCGCCTTTTCGCCGCTCATAAGCCGCTCAGTTAAGTAGTTCTTTCTAATTGAGACGATCTCTCCCCCGCCAGCCTGCTGATCAAGGGCTTTATTAGCTAAGCGATCGGCGTGAGAGTTCTCATCGCGAGGAATCCATGTATAGCTGACTAAGGCAGGTGAGTGTGCCGCGCGCGCATCCTGTGCAAGTGATCGCATATCTGCATGCTTTATCTGCCATCGACCTGACATCTGTTCGACAACTAATTTACTATCCATCTTTACATCAATTGTCGCCGTTGGATCGATTGAATTAACGGCAGTTAGGCCGGCAATGAGCCCGCTATATTCAGCAACATTATTTGTTGCTATCCCAATAAAATCATAGAGCTCAGCGACAATCGAACCATTTTCAGTGATAACAGAGCCATAGCCAGCAGGTCCTGGATTACCACGTGAACCGCCATCGGCAGTTATCTGAAAATGGCGGGCCATCTAATTAAACTCCGCGTACCAAAATGCATCGGCACTCTTCGCAGCGGATAACCTCGTCATCAGATAAATCTGTGATGCGCTTAAGTTCAACAGCGTTAATGGAGAGATGGCAACCATTGCAACTTCCGGCGATTAATGCCGCAGCCCCGGTACCGTTATTTGATGCTCGGATTTTTTCATAGAGAGCAACGAAATCAGGTGCAATAGAGGCGAGAGTCTCACTTCTCTCTTTCGCAATAGATTCAAGCTCATTATTTAGCGTCGCGAGCGCATTTTCCTTGCGGATTTCAAGGTCGGCAATTTCGGCCGCATAAGTCGCCTCTTCTAAACTGAGCTCGGTAATGCGCGAATTTATATCATCGATTCGCATCATGATTTCAAGCTCGACCTCTTCTAGCTCTGCCCTTCGCGCCCCTAAGGTTCCCACTTCATGTTGAAGCTGCTCTAACTCTTTAGGCGATGCCGATCCGCCATTGAGGCGGGCTTCATCGCGCGTAATTCGAAGAACTATCTGCTCTACATCGGCCTCGGCCCGCAAGAGTTCGCGTTTTACATCGCTGAGTTCGGTCTGTGCGCCAATGCGTAGATCTCGAGCGTTATTTGATTTTGTTGTGACATTTGCTAAAAGTGCGTGCTCTGGAAGGGTTACAACTTTATGGTTAAGGGCTGTGGTCACTTGATCGAAGCGGGCTATATCAACTATCTGACGTTGATCACTTGGGCTTGCCTTCATGATCAACTCCTTCACATACTTCTTGTGGGCGCTGAGGGTTTCGAACCCCCGACATTCTCGGTGTAAACGAGACGCTCTACCACTGAGCTAAGCACCCGCACTCATAATGAGTACTGGGGAATCTTACTTCAGGTCTATCGAAATAGGTAAATCGAGCTTACAGAGCTGCAAGCGCGGCTTTATAGTCGCCTGCATTTCGAGCATCACCGGCGCCGTTAATGACCTGCCAGCGCAGGATGCCCGCTTTATCGATTACGAAAGTTCCACGAGTTGATCGTCCGCGCTCTTCATCAAATACGCCGTACTCCTTAGCGACTGCGCCATGTGGCCAAAAATCGCTGAGCAATGGGAACTTGTATCCCTCGTGCTCGGCAAATGCTCGTAGTGAAAACATTGGGTCGCATGAGATTGCAAGTAATTGAACATTATCATTTTGAAATGCTGCGAGATCATCTCGAAGTGCGCACAGTTCACCAGTGCAAATTCCGGAAAAAGCAAAGGGATAAAAAAGAACTACAACATTCTTTTCGCCTTTAAATGATGATAGCGATACTTTCTCACCATGCTGATTAACTAATTCAAAATCTGGAGCGGCTTGGCCAATTGTTATCATGGGCGTAAATCTATCGTTTGCCCGCCTTGCGTGCCACTAGACGTGTCGCCGTCCAATCTGGTGCAATCGATAACGATGAAGTTTGGCTCAGACCAGCGATAGGCGCAGCATCTTGAATATCGCTCGGCTCAACGTGGCCATCACGATTTACTTTGGGAGTAAGCACCCATATTGCACCGCTGGCAGATAAATAAGTGAGTGAATCCATGAGCTCATCGACTAGATCGCCATCGCCATCGCGCCACCAAATGATGACGGCATCGACAACATCTTGAATATGTCCGCTCAAGAACTCTGTTCCAGTTATCTCAGATATCTGCTCTCGAAGCTTAATATCGCTGTCATCGCTGCGGCCGACCTCGAGAATCAAGTCGCCCTTCTTCATCCCCATTCTGGCTGGCACGGGCTAAGTCCACCGAATCTGGCAGGGATAAGCAAGAGGTTTGAGGCCTTAATTTTCCATTTCGACTTACTGGGCAGTTCAATGGAGAATAGGGGCCATGAGCGAAAACTTTGAAGCGCCCGATCAGATCATCGACCAGCTGGTGGACACAGATCCATCTGAAACCGCTGAGTGGCAAGCATCCTTTGATGCAGCCCTTGCGCATGCTGGACCCGTACGTGCTCGCTATCTAATGCTCAGTCTCCTAAAGCGCGCCCATGAGAAGAACATTGGGCTTTCAGCGCTTCGAACCACCGATTACATCAACACTATCTCTCCCGAAAACGAGCCGGCCTTCCCGGGAGATGAAAATATTGAACGTCGTATCCGTGCAATAAATAGATGGAACGCGGCGATGTTGGTTCACCGTGCCCAGCGCCCAGGGGTTGGAGTTGGTGGACATATTTCAACGTATGCATCATCTGCCGCTCTCTACGAAGTTGGCTTTAATCACTTCTTTCGTGGGCAAGACCACCCAGGTGGCGGAGATCAAATATTTTTCCAAGGACATGCAAGTCCAGGAATGTATGCGCGCGCCTTTCTTGAAGGAAGGTTGAGCGAAGATCAGTTAGATGGATTTAGGCAAGAGCTTTCGCATCCATCGGGAAGTTTGTCTTCATATCCGCACCCACGATTGATGCCCGACTTTTGGCAGTTCCCTACAGTCTCGATGGGAATCGGACCACTCAATGCGATTTATCAAGCACGCTATAACCGCTATCTTCATAACCGAGGATTTAAAGATACAAACGATCAGCATGTTTGGGCATTCCTTGGAGACGGTGAAGTCGATGAGGTCGATTCATTAGGTGCTATCGGGTTAGCTACGCGAGAAAAATTAGATAACTTAACTTTTGTAGTTAACTGCAACTTGCAACGCCTTGATGGTCCGGTTCGCGGCAACGGCAAGATTATCCAAGAGCTCGAGTCAATCTTTGGCGGCGCTGGCTGGAATGTTATTAAGGTTGTATGGAGTCGTGATTGGGATCCACTCTTGGCCCAAGACCGTGAAGGCGCACTTGTAAAAATTATGAATGAGACACTCGATGGCGATTACCAGACATTTAAAGCCGAGTCCGGTGGCTACATTCGCGAGAACTTCTTTGGTCGCGACCCACGGACCGCTGCAATGGTGGCTGACTGGAGCGATGAGAAAATCTGGAGTCTCAAGCGCGGTGGACATGATTATAGGAAATTATTTGCCGCCTACACCGCTTCTGTCCAGCACAATGGCCGCCCAACAGTAATTTTAGCTAAGACTATTAAGGGTTGGACACTGGGTTCTACATTCGAAGGTCGTAACTCAACGCACCAGATGAAGAAGATGAGCCTTGAAGACATCAAGGGCTTTAGAGATACTCTGCATCTAGAAATTCCAGATGAAAAGTTAGATAAGTATCTTCCACCATACTTTAAGCCTTCAGAAGATTCAGAAGAGGCCAAGTATTTAGTCGAACGTCGCGCAGCCCTGGGTGGTTCGATTCCACGCAGGCGTTCGATTTCTAGGCCACTTCCACAGCCTGATGACTCAGTCTATGAGTCAGTTAAACGCGGCTCGGGACAGCAAGAGATTGCAACAACGATGGCATTTGTTCGCATGCTCAAAGATTTAGTTAAGGATCCCGGACTTGGTTCACGCATTGTTCCGATTATTCCCGATGAGGCACGCACCTTCGGTATGGACTCACTCTTTCCAACTTTAAAGATCTATTCTCCAAACGGTCAGCAGTACAAGGCCGTCGACCGCGAATTAATGTTGTCATATAAAGAGTCTACGTCGGGCGTAATTTTGCACGAAGGTATTAATGAGGCCGGATCAGTTGCCTCATTTACTGCAGTCGGCTCTTCATACTCAACTCATGATGAACCAATGATTCCGATGTACATCTTCTACTCAATGTTTGGTTTCCAGCGCACAGGAGATGCTTTCTGGGCGGCGGCAGATCAAC
>JBILUX010000101.1:0-4671 GCA_044370765.1 Candidatus Planktophila sp.
AAGGCGCAGATTGCAGATGTTGCAACAATTTCAGCACAAGATCGCGCAATCGGAGATCTAATCTCTGAGGCGATGGATCGCGTCGGCAAAGATGGCGTTATCACTGTTGAAGAGGCATCAACTACTGGTCTAGATCTTGAGTTTACGGAAGGAATGCAGTTCGATAAGGGCTACATCTCTCCATACTTCGTAACCGATCAAGATCGCATGGAGGCAATCCTTGAGGATGCCTACGTATTGATTTCGGCCGGAAAGATCTCAGCGCTCGCCGACTTACTTCCAATTCTTGAAAAAGTTTCAGCTTCTTCGAAGCCACTTCTGATTATCGCCGATGATATTGAGGGTGAAGCTCTCTCTACGTTGGTCGTTAACCGCATGCGCGGAGTCTTCGCTTCAGCTGCCGTAAAGGCACCAGGCTTTGGCGATCGTCGCAAGGCGATGTTGCAAGATATTGCAACACTGACAGGTGGACAGGTAATTTCAGCAGAAGTTGGAATGAAGCTTGATGCAGTTACTTTAGAAGATCTCGGTCGCGCACGTCGCATCGTGGTCACTAAGGATTCAACAACAATCATTGAAGGAGCTGGAGACAAGGCCGCAGTTGCTGGTCGTGTAAACGAGCTTCGCAAAGAGATTGAAAACTCTGACTCATCATGGGATAAAGAGAAGTTGCAAGAGCGCGTAGCAAAGCTTGCTGGTGGAGTCTGCGTTATCAAAGTTGGTGCACACACTGAGGTCGAACTCAATGAGAAGAAGCACCGTCTTGAAGATGCAATCTCTGCAACACGCGCTGCAGTTGAAGAGGGAATCGTTGTCGGCGGAGGCGCAGCACTTGTGCATGCAGCCGATGTCCTAGAGGGCGATCTTGGATTCACTGGAGACAAGGCAGTTGGAGTTCGCTTAGTTCGCAAAGCATGCGATGAGCCACTTCGTTGGATCGCAGAAAACGCTGGACTTGAGGGCTACGTAGTAGTTGCTAAGGTCCGCGCAATGAAGGATAACGAAGGCTTTAACGCTGCAACTGATGTCTATGGAGATCTTGCAAAAGATGGTGTAATCGATCCAGTTAAGGTAACTCGTTCAGCACTTGCAAATGCTGCATCAATTGCTGCAATGTTTATTACAACTGAAGCAGTTGTATATGAGCGCCCAGCAGATGCACCAGCAGATGCCGGCGGCAGTGGCCACTCACATGGTCCTGGCGGACACTCACACTAATAAGAAGTAAATAGAAAGAACCCCCGCAGATTTCTCTGCGGGGGTTCTTTTTTCTTAACTCAGGAGGAGAGTTAAAGATTTTTTATTTATGAGGCGTGAGAAATATCTGGTGGGGTGATTCTTCCGATGATATTTAGGCGATCATCTTCTGATAGCCCGCCCCAGATTCCATATGGCTCTTGCACGGCTAGTGCATGAGTACGACAGGCCATCATTACTGGACAGGTTGCACATATTGCCTTGGCGGTATTTTCGCGGTTACGTCGTCTAGGACCACGCTCTCCATCTGGATGAAAAAACATCTCAGTTGGGAGGTCGCGACAAACCCCTTGGTATTGCCACTCCCATTCATCGGCAACGGGGCGGGGGAGTCTGGATAGTTCAGCCATGTCCCAACCATACAACCGCTTCATAGATTGTTCAAGCCATTCGAGCCATAACTTCTTCAGAATCTACCGTTTGGAGTGGTGACTTTGCGCACTTGGCGAGAGGATATGCACATGGATCTGCAGGAGGAGCTCATAACAGTCGCAGCGGTTGCGCGCCGACTACGGGTAGCCCCCTCAACTTTGCGCACCTGGGATCGCAGGTATGGCCTTGGCCCATCGGTTCATACGGCTGGAACCCATCGCCGTTACTGCGCGCTAGATGTTGCCAGATTGATGCTCATGCGCCGTTTGATTGCAACCGGTGTTTCGCCGGGCGATGCCGCTGTTACGGTAAAGAGCCATGGCGCTGAGCTCAGCGCCGATGCTGCTACCTTCACCTTCGAGAGTAACGATGAGTTAGTTACCGCCGTGTTTAATGCGACGAAGAGTTTTGATTCTGAGTTTATTGAGCAGGAGCTGCGAAAAGAGTTAGCAAAAAGCGGAACAGTCATTACTTGGACGCAGGTTATCGCCCCAGTTCTTGTTGCCTTAGGAAAAATCTGGGAAGAGACCGGTAAAGGCATAGATTTTGAGCATACATTTACTGAAATCGTGCAGAGGCTTCTTCGAGAATCGAGTAGCGCAATTAAGGAGGAGGTTAATACCCGTCCGGTACTTCTTGCCGCAGTAGGGGATGAACTTCACTGCCTTGCTCTGCATGCCCTGTCTGCGGCACTAGCAGAGCGTGGAATTAAAATACACATGCTAGGCGCCTTTACGCCGCGCGAAGCTTTACAAGGAACCGTAGAACGAACCGTCCCACCAGCTATTTTCTTGTGGGCATCTCTGAAAGAAAATGGAGATACAAGTTTTTTCCGCACCTTACCTGCCGTGCGTCCTGCTCCAAGAATTGTTTTAGGAGGGCCTGGTTGGAACCGTGATTCGTGCGATGGGGTTGTTCTGGTTGAGGATTTATCTCTGGCCTGTCTTGAAATCGAGCGTGCAGTAGGGCTTTAAAGCCCCGATAGACTGCCCACCTTCACGGACGAGAGGGGGCGCAATGAGCGAGAACGATAAAATCGCAATGCTCGGCCTTACCTATGACGATGTGCTTCTACTTCCAGATGCCTCCGATGTAGTGCCCTCAGAGGTGGATACCACCACACAGTTAACCCGAACGATTTCAATCGCTGTCCCCCTAATTTCATCGGCGATGGATACCGTCACTGAATCTGCAATGGCAATCGCCATGGCTAAGGCCGGAGGAATTGGAATCATCCACCGAAATCTTCCAATCGCCGATCAAGTAACCCACGTTAAATTAGTAAAGAACGTTGGCCTAGCGGGCGCCGCCGTTGGAGTTGGTGATGATGGCTTTGCACGTGCACAAGCGTTGATTGAAGCCGGTGTTGATGTAGTAGTTGTTGATACCGCCCACGGACATCATCGCGCAGTCCTTGATGCGATTGCACGAATTAAAAAATTCTCCCCAAGCATTCAGATTATCGGTGGCAATGTAGCAACTCGTGCTGGCGCCCAGGCACTCATTAACGCCGGCGCCGATGCGGTAAAAGTTGGAGTGGGACCAGGTTCAATTTGCACAACGCGCGTTGTTGCCGGCGTAGGCGTTCCACAAATCACTGCAATCATGGAAGCGGCCAAAGCTTGTAATAAAGCTGGGATACCTTTAATCGCCGATGGTGGATTGCAGTATTCAGGTGACATCGTTAAAGCGATTGTCGCTGGAGCTAACTCTGTGATGCTTGGATCTTTGCTCGCGGGATGCCAAGAAGCACCTGGCGAACTCGTTGAGATTAATGGCGTTAAGTACAAGTCATATCGCGGTATGGGTTCACTTGGTGCGATGCAATCGCGCGGAGAACAGAAATCATATTCAAAGGATCGATACATGCAGGACGATGTTTTATCTGAGGACAAGCTTGTTCCTGAAGGCATTGAGGGCAAAGTAGTTTTTCGAGGAAGCGTAGAAGATGTCGTTCACCAGCTAGTTGGGGGACTTCGATCTGGAATGGGCTATGCAGGTGCTCCTGATATTGAAACCCTGCGCCGCGAAGGACGTTTAATTCAAATTACTGCCGCAGGTTTGCAAGAGAGCCATCCACACGATGTTGCCCATGTTGCCGATGCACCTAACTACCAAGGGAAGGCCCGCGCATGAGAGAGATTGAAATAGCCCCAGGAAAGCGTGCCCGAAGTGCATATTCCTTTGATGATTTAGCGATCGTCCCAAGCCGACGTACACGCGACCCAGAAGAGGTTTCAACATCATGGCAGATCGATGCCTATAAATTTGGATTGCCAATGATGGCAGCGCCTAGGGATTCAGTCGTATCTCCAGAGACGGCGATTGAAATAGGCCGCCTCGGTGGTCTCGGAGTTCTCAACCTCGAGGGCTTATGGACACGGTATGAAGATCCACGAATTCCATTGGGCGAAATCGCATCGATGCCAGATAAGCATGCAACTCAGCGCATGCAAGAGATTTATACCGAACCGATTAAGCCAGAGCTTATTAAGGAGCGAATCCAACAGATTCGCGACGCTGGCGTCACTGTTGCCGCATCACTATCACCTGCCCGAACGGTTCAGCTTCACAAAGCAGTTATCGATGCAGGTGTAGATATCTTTGTTATTCGAGGAACAACAGTCAGCGCCGAGCACGTAGCTGCTGAAACCGAAGCGCTAAATTTAAAGAAGTTTATTTATGAACTCGATGTTCCTGTCATCGTTGGTGGCGTTGCAACTGCAACTGCAGCACTTCACTTAATGCGCGCAGGTGCAGCCGGTGTATTAGTCGGCTTTGGTGGAGGCGCTACACATACAACGCGCAAAGTCTTAGGCATTGAAGTTCCAATGGCATCTGCCGTTGCCGAAGTTGCATCTGCACGACGCGAATATTTAGATGAATCCGGTGGACGTTATGTTCATGTCATCGCAGATGGCTCAGTTGGGCGAAGCGGTGATATTGCAAAGGCAATTGCCTGTGGGGCGGACGCAGTAATGATGGGTTCACCACTTGCTAAAGCAACACAAGCACCAGGTCTGGGTTGGCACTGGGGTTCAG
>JBILUX010000017.1:0-15841 GCA_044370765.1 Candidatus Planktophila sp.
CCAGGGTAGTTCGCAGGAGATGACCATGAGCGCAGTTACATTTAATTCAGTAGCCTCTCAAAGCAGTGTAAATCAAGGGTTTTTCGCCAATCCGTCCGGTGCTTTGTCGCGCCGTGGCCGCCTTGCTCGCACTGTGGTCGTACTCTCCTTAAGCGTTGTTATGGCCGCTGGCTTTGCCGCCCGTTCAGGGGCAGGGGATCAAGTCGTTCACGCCACCTCATATACAACCGTTGTGGTTCCAGCAGGGGCCACGCTCTGGGCTGTGGCCTCGGCCTATACCAGCGGTGATGTGCAGGTGATGGTCGAGGCGATCCGTGAGGCAAACAATCTTCCTGGCTATGACGTTGCAGCTGGCGCTCGCCTTAAAGTCCCTACCTCGTAATCTCTGGAGTTACTTAACCCGTGATGGTAGCCTTTACCTATGGCTCCTAAGGTAAAGGCTAAGAAAAGCGCGAAGCGGCCTGTTCCAAAAGTTAAACAACCCGCCCAACGCGCCGGGCGAACATCCACATCCCGCCTTAGCTCTAAAAATCAATTGACAGTACCCGTAGATATTCTGCGAAGAGTCGGTCTAGCGGCAGGGGATGAAGTGGAATTCGTAGTAAATGACGCTGGTTTTATCCAGATACAGGAAGTGGCACATGCAAATCCAATTTTAAATTTAGTCGGAGCATTTCCCGGAGTCTTTGATGAATTTGATCAAGAGAAAGAGCGAGCAGCATGGGATTAGTTCTCCTAGATTCATCGGTTCTGATCGGGTTAATCAATCCAAACGACAAACACCATCTTCGGATTATGGAGAGTTTTGAAGCCTCTAGTTTGTATGCAATTTCGGTACTTACATTGACCGAGGTTTTGCCACATGCCGTCGCTACAGGCGTTGCCGAGCAGGCACAGGCCCGCTTTGCAGCCAATCTGCATCAGATAGTCGATGTGAGCCAAGAGATTGCCGTCGCAGCCGCTCATGTCAGGGCTAGAACCGGCCTTCGAACTCCAGATGCGATCATTAGTGCGACTGCCACGGCTGCAGGGGCAAAACTTTGGACTTGTGATGCCGCCCTGGCCAAGGCCCACAAAGGGGCGCGTTTAATCTCCTAGGTGTGATGAGTGCTACCCCGACACGCCCTAGATGCGGTTTTTTGCCTACTCGACAGGCAAACCCTCGTGCAATGCTTTATAGTTCCCACTAGATGTAGGGGTCAGAGCGACTAAAACTTCCATAAGTAGTGTTTTTAGGGTAGTTTTGGAAATCCCCTCTTTACATCTAAAAAGGGAAAAAGCAAGCAGGATGAAGGGAGACACGCCGAGATGATTTGCCCGTTTTGCAGACACGATGATTCCAGAGTCGTTGACTCTCGCCCTGCCGAAGATGGCACCCAGATTCGCCGCCGTCGCGAGTGCCCCCAGTGCGGCCAGCGCTTTTCTACTCAAGAGGTCGCAGTTCTGAGCATTATCAAGAGATCCGGCGCCACCGAGCCATTTAGCCGCGAGAAGGTTCTCGTCGGCGTTCGTAAGGCCTGCCAGGGACGACCAGTTAATGAAGATGATTTAGTTTTACTAGCCCAGCGCGTAGAAGAGACTCTGCGCGGTACTGGTCAAGCTGAAATAGAGGCTCAAGAAGTGGGTATGGCCATCCTGGCGCCACTTCGCGAACTCGATGAGGTCGCTTATTTACGTTATGCCTCGGTATATCGTAACTTTGCCTCCCTTGAAGATTTCGAAGGCGAGATCGCACTTCTCCGTGCTCTGCCTTCGAACGTAGTAACTGCAGAAATCCCCCGTGCAGATGCAAGAGCTGAAAAAATCTCGACCGGCACGACAACTTCACGAATAAATAATTAAAGACCTACTAAAAGAAATACGGGGATCCATATATGTCAGAGACGGTTATCAACCGACCAGCCAAGATCAAAGCTCATAACACAATCAAGGGCAAGGGCTTAACGATCGAACGCATCTACACCAACGAGGGTATTCACCCATACGATGAAGTTAAATGGGAGCGCCGCGATGTAGTGCAGCAGAACTGGAAAACGGGTGAGACCGTATTTGAACAACGTGGCGTTGAGTATCCAGACTTCTGGTCAGTAAACGCATCAACGATTGTGACGACAAAGTATTTCCGCGGAGCAGTTGGAGCAGAAAACCGCGAATGGTCACTCAAGCAAGTAATCGATCGCGTTGTACTTACCTACACAAAGGCCGGCAAAGAGCATGGCTACTTTGCAACCGATGCCGATGCAACAATTTTTGAGCACGAACTAACTCACATGCTGATGCACCAGGTTTTCTCATTTAACTCACCAGTGTGGTTCAACGTTGGTACAAATGAGCCACAGCAAGTTAGTGCCTGTTTTATTCTCTCTGTCGATGACACCATGGATAGCATTCTTAACTGGTATCGCGAAGAGGGAATGATTTTCAAGGGCGGCTCAGGTGCCGGACTTAACTTATCCCGCATCCGTTCATCTAAAGAGCTTCTAAAATCAGGCGGAACCGCATCTGGGCCAGTCTCATTCATGCGTGGCGCCGATGCATCTGCTGGAACAATCAAATCTGGTGGCGCTACACGTCGTGCTGCGAAGATGGTTGTTCTAGATGTTTCACACCCAGATATCGAAGAGTTTATTGAGACTAAGGTCAATGAAGAGAACAAGATTCGCGCACTTCGCGATGCTGGTTTCGACATGGATCTTGGCGGCAAGGACATCATCTCTGTCCAGTATCAAAACGCTAACAACTCAGTTCGAGTATCCGATGAGTTCATGCGCGCAGTTGAAAAGGGTGAGCAGTTTGGTTTAACGGCTCGCGCTTCTGGCGAAGTAATCGACACTGTCGATGCTAAGCAGCTCTTTAGAAAGATGGCAGAGGCCGCTTGGGCATGTGCCGATCCTGGAATTCAATATGACGACACAATCAATGATTGGCACACCAACCCAGAGACCGGACGCATCAACGCCTCCAATCCTTGCTCTGAGTACATGTCACTTGATAACTCCTCATGTAACTTGGCCTCGCTTAACTTAATGAAGTTCCTTAAATCAGATGGTTCATTTGATGCAAAGACATTTGGTCGAGCCGCAGAGATGATCATTACCGCAATGGATATCTCAATCTGTTTCGCAGACTTTCCAACTGAGGCGATTGGTGACACCACAAAGGCATATCGCCAACTTGGTATCGGCTATGCAAACCTCGGAGCACTTTTAATGGCATCAGGTCTTGCCTATGATTCTGAAGGCGGGCGTGCATTAGCTGGCGCCATCACATCATTGATGAGCGGAATCACTTACAAGCGCTCAGCAGAGCTCGCAGGCATCGTCGGGGCATATGCCGGCTTTGCACAAAATGCTAAGCCTCACGCCCGCGTGATGCGCAAGCATGCAGCGGCATCATCGTCTGCAAAGTCAGAGACAACTCTAGATCGCGATGTATGGGCAGAGGCCAATAAGGCCTGGGATGCATGCCTATCAACGGGTGAAAAGAATGGCTGGCGCAACGCCCAGATCTCAGTTCTTGCCCCTACCGGCACAATCGGTTTGATGATGGACTGCGATACAACTGGAATCGAACCAGACTTCTCACTCGTTAAGTTTAAGAAGCTTGTCGGTGGCGGATCTATGCAGATCGTTAACCAGACAGTTCCTGCAGCCCTTCGTAAATTGGGCTACACCGAAGAGACAATCGAAGCGATCGTTGAGTACATCTCAGCCCACGGTCATGTCATCGATGCACCAGGGTTAAAGCCTGAGCACTACGACGTCTTTGACTGCGCACTCGGCCAACGTTCAATTGCGCCAATGGGCCACGTTCGCATGATGGCCGCTTGCCAGCCATTCCTTTCAGGTGCGATCTCAAAGACCGTTAACTTGCCATCTGATGCAACAGTTGAAGATGTTGAAGAGGTTTATTACCAGGGATGGAAGCTAGGCATTAAGGCCTTGGCCGTCTATCGCGATAACTGCAAAGTCGGCCAGCCACTCTCAGATGGCAAAGCGGCAAAAAGCGATATGCCAGCAGCGGCAACTCATCCTGCAACTCCACTTCGCAAGCGTCTTCCAAAGTCACGCCCATCAACGACTACATCGTTCTCGGTCGGTGGGGCAGAGGGTTACATGACATCGGGTGCATATGCCGATGGCGCATTAGGTGAGGTCTTCCTCAAGCTTGGTAAGCAGGGATCGACATTGGCCGGCGTTATGGATGCTTTCTCAATTGCAGTATCAATCGGATTGCAATACGGAGTTCCACTAGAGACCTTCGTCGAGAAGTTCACTAACTTACGCTTTGAGCCAGCTGGCATGACAGATGATGCAGATATCCGCATGGCACAGTCCATGATGGATTACATCTTCCGTCGCTTAGCACTTGATTACCTGCCATTTGAAACACGTAGCGCAATGGGACTTTATACATCCTCAGAGCGCGCACGTGCATTAGAGACCGGCGAGTACACAGAAGATATCGTTGAAGATTACGAGAATCTAGAAGTTGTCGCACCAGTGGTTGCACCAGTTGCAGCTCCAAAACCAGTGTCAGTGACTATCGACAGCAAGCAACAGTTCGGTTCATCAACTGAATTAATGGAGGCACTCTCTGGCGTTAAAGCCGATGCACCTCTATGTATGACGTGTGGCGTGAAGATGCGTATGTCAGGTGCATGTTATGTATGCGAAGGTTGTGGCAACACATCTGGTTGCTCATAAAAATAACTACTTAGCGTAAGAAAACGCCCCACTTTCATTACTGTGGGGCGTTTTCTATTGCACGGCTGGTTCTTTGGTGCCTTACTATGCTACATTTTTCTCATTCGAGGTCAACCAATTTCCTTACAAGGGGAGAGGTTGGCCTCGATTATTGTTCGGACAACACAAAAATTTCAAGGCGATTTCGAAGATAGTTAACATAATTAGTTTGGGTGCCGCCTAGATGCCTCCTTGCATTCCAAGCTACATAATCAGTCATAGAAAATCTGAAATCCTCACGATCGTTGTGAAAAGTAATGTTTGAACGCGAGAACCCCGAGTTTGTCCTCTTTAAATACTCTAAAGTCGACTGATCATAAATATTCAGATGTCTCTTTCTAAGTGAGAGCTCGTCCCGGCTATCCATCTTGAATTCTTCGATACCCAGTAGATTCAAGTGCTCAAGAAGATGCATGAGGGATACTCTTCGTAGGACCTCTTGAGAAGTAGCTGTCAGGGGAATTGCAACACACGTTGCCATGAAATCTTGGCCTGCCATCCATGAGCCATAAGTCCTAAGTTTGGCTTGCTTTCTCACGGTCGAATGATTGGAGGTTTTAAATCCAAGGTTGAGATCTGATTTATGAAATTCGCGTTGTGCATTTTCGAGATCCCCTAAAAAGATTACAGCTGACATTACATAGTAAGGATTGAGATCTTCAAGCGAATCAATCGATTCATCGATGTAGGCGGGGAAATCTAGAAATCTAAGACCATTGTCGGACATACTCCAATGCTCGCGAAGGCATCAGACACTAAGAGAAAGTTATCAACAGCTATTCACTTGTAGTTCTGTGGGTCACAGGTGTAACTGGTGGTAGCCCTCATCACTCAACATCACAGGCAGTTCTCAGCGGGCTCTCTATCTATTACCTGCTCTTAGGGTCATAATCAATTTAGAAAGCAGTTATCACCAAATCGTTGAATTTAACTGTTTTTAGAGAGCTAGGTAAGAAAATGACTACCAAGAAAAACGTTCGCACATTAGTTGTACTTGCACTAATAGCTGGAGTTGGATTTGCACCATCTGCCAATGCTGTTACAAGACCAACAACTGCTCAAAAACTTCAACTGCAATATATCGTCGAAGAAGAGAAGTTAGCTCGAGATGTTTATACATACTTGGCAGCTAACGTAACCACTCAAAAGTTTTCAAATATTGCTAGGTCCGAACAGACTCATATGGATCAGATTGCTGCGGTTCTAAAGGCTTACAACTTTTTTAACCCCACTTTGAACCGTGCACCCGGCGTATTTAGAGATCCAAAACTTCAAGCTCTCTATAATAAACTGATCGCCCAAGGCTCAGTTGATTACGCAGCGGCAATGGGCGTAGGAGTAGCCATCGAAGAGCTTGATATCTCAGATCTTGCAAAGATGATGGGAGTTGCGATGCCAGCGGATATGAAGTTAGCACTCGATAACTTAATGAGGGGCTCTGTTAACCACTTAGCTGCCTTCAAGCGTTAAAAAAGTTAACGTAGAAACTCCCTCGGTGAAACCACCGGGGGAGTTTTCTATTTATGCAACGAGAATGCTGCGCTTGCTAAGTCCCATAAAGTAGCCATCTATAAGGGTTTCTGGCGCTGCATCTGCAGCCGTTGCCGCTCCTAAAGTAATAAAAAGGGGAGTGAAGTGTTCAACGGTTGGATGGGCATAAGGCATGCCAGGTGCTAGTTCGCGATAGTTAGAGAGCGTATCTACATCACCTGCAGCAAGTGCGCTAGCTGCCCATGAATCAAAGTCGCTAGACCAACTTGGAGCAACTGCATCGGTAGACCAATCCCGTAAATACTGCAGACCATGAGTCATAAATCCAGAGCCGACAATGAGGACGCCTTGTTCGCGCAGTGGTTGTAAGCGCTTGCCAAGGGCGAGAAGCTTTGCTGGGTCACTAGTTGGCATCGACATCTGCACAACTGGAATATCGGCCTCTGGATACATAACTCTCAGAGGCACCCAAGCTCCATGATCTAAACCGCGATCTGATTGGTGCATGGGTTCGTTATCGGGCATCATCGATGCGACTAGATGTGAAAGCTCGGTTGCATCGGGGCTGTTATAGGTCATCTCATAAAACTTACGATCAAAGCCACTGAAGTCATAGACAAGGGGAGTGTTCGCCGCCGGATTGCTCAAGGTGACAGGTTGTGATTCCCAGTGGGCACTTACGATCACAATCGCCTTAGGTTTTGGCACCCTGGCTGAGATTGCACGAAGCTCTGATGTCCATAATGGATCATCGAGGAGCATTGGTGCGCCATGGCCGATATAAAGGGCCGGCATTGAACTCATGAGCAGATGGTAGCGATATGTAGTTGAAACTTCAACTACATGACCCCCTCTCATCGTGACGAGCGTCATTAATGCAACGAGAGTTGCATCGCACCTGTCGCTGGTTAGACTCAACCGTATGACCACAACATCACCTGGCGCTCGTTTTAAAAAAGCCCTTGGTGAAGAGGTTCCTCTACAAATCATCGGCACAATCAATGCCAATCACGCCCTTTTAGCAAAGCGCGCGGGCTACCGTGCCATCTACCTTTCTGGCGGGGGAGTTGCCGCAGGATCGATGGGTATCCCAGACCTAGGGATTACCACGCTAGAGGATGTCCTAACCGACGTGCGTCGCATCACCAATGTCTGCGATACACCGTTGTTAGTCGATGCCGATACTGGTTTTGGCACATCGGCTTTTAATATCGCTCGAACAGTGAAAGATTTGATTAAAGCTGGCGCCGCGGCGATGCATATTGAAGATCAAGTAGGCGCAAAGCGCTGTGGTCATCGCCCAAACAAGGAAGTTGTGT
Source organism: Candidatus Planktophila sp. (assembly GCA_044370765.1). GTDB lineage: Bacteria > Actinomycetota > Actinomycetes > Nanopelagicales > Nanopelagicaceae > Planktophila. The sequence goes on from JBILUX010000017.1 coordinate 7,556, forward strand.
CAACTACCGAAATGGTTGATCGCATTAAAGCCGCAGTCGATGCGCGCACGGATGATAATTTTTCAATCATGGCCCGTACCGATGCCATTGCCATCGAAGGAATCGATGCGGCGATTGAGCGCGTACAGGCATACATCGCAGCTGGCGCCGATTTGATTTTCCCTGAAGCTATTCGCTCACTTGATGATTATAAGAAGTTTAGCGCCGCCGTTTCAAAGCCGATCTTGGCTAACATCACTGAGTTTGGTTTAACGCCGCTCTTTAATCGCGAAGAGCTAGGCGCTAATGGAGTTTCAATGATTTTGTATCCGCTATCGGCCTTTCGTGCAATGAACAAAGCGGCAGAAAATGTCTACGAGGCGATTCGCCGCGAAGGCACTCAGGCCAACGTAATCGATTCTATGCAGACGCGCGAAGAGCTCTATGAACGAATTAACTATTACGAGTATGAAAAGGCCCTCGATAAGTATCTGGAGAAAGAATAAATGGTCGAATTTAAACCTAAGAAATCAGTAGCTCTCTCTGGCGTACCCGCAGGAAATACGGCCCTCTGCAGTGTTGGAAAGAGTGGTAACGATCTTCACTATCGTGGTTATGACATCGCTGATTTAGCGGCGCACTGCGAATTCGAAGAGGTTGCATATCTATTAATTCACGGAGCATTACCTACAAAGAGCCAGTTAGCTGCTTACAAGAACAAGCTCAAGAGCCTTCGTGGTCTACCTGATCAAGTAAAAGCGATTCTGGAGCAGATTCCAGCCAGTGCCCATCCGATGGATGTCATGCGCACAGGCGTTTCAGCCCTTGGCTGCGTTACTCCTGAGGGGGCATCGCACTCTGAAGAAGGCGCAAAAGAGATTGCCGATAAGTTAATCGCTTGCTTAAACTCAATGCTTTTGTACTGGTATCACTTTGCTAACTCAGGCAAGCGCATCACCGTTGAAACAGATGATGATTCAATCGGTGGACATTTCTTGCACCTTCTTCATGGTGCGCCTCAGAGCGAGCTCTGGGTTCAGTCAATGCATGCATCCCTTATCTTGTATGCCGAGCATGAATTTAACGCCTCGACTTTTACTGCCCGTGTTATCGCAGGTACTGGTTCGGACATGTATTCAGCTATTACCGGTGCAATCGGTGCGCTTCGCGGACCTAAACATGGTGGCGCTAACGAGGTAGCACTTGAAATTCAAGAGCGCTACTCAACCCCGGATCAGGCCGAGGCCGATATTCGTGCACGGGTAGCTGCCAAGGAAGTTGTCATTGGTTTTGGTCACCCGGTCTATACCGTCTCTGATCCACGCAATGCGATTATTAAAGCTATCTCACTTGATCTTTCGAAGGAGAATGGCACTACAGCATTATATGACATCGCAGAGCGAGTTGAATCAGTGATGTGGGATGCAAAGAATATGTTCCCGAATCTTGACTGGTTTTCGGCGGTCTCTTACAACCAGATGAAGATTCCAACGGCATTTTTCACACCAATATTTGTGATTGCCCGAACTACTGGTTGGGCAGCACATGTGATTGAACAACGTATCGATAACAAGATTATCCGTCCAAGTGCTAACTACACCGGTCCTGAGGATTTAACCTTCCAACCAATAGAAAAGCGATAGGTGCACTGTTAATGTCTAGCCACATCAGTAAGTCCAACCAACCATATGATCAAGAGATCATCGACATCGTTGACTATGTAGAAAACTACGAGATCAATTCTCCAGTGGCATATGAGACTGCATGGAACTGCTTCATGGATACATTGGGATGTGGACTAGAAGCCCTTGAGTATGAGGCCTGTACAAAATTGCTTGGCCCTGTGGTCCAAGGCGCGAACTTAGCAAATGGCGTTAAAGTGCCTGGTACTAGCTATGTATTAGACCCAGTACAAGGTGCATTCAATATTGGCGCGATGATTCGCTGGTTAGATTTTAATGACACATGGTTGGCCGCCGAATGGGGACATCCATCAGATAACTTAGGTGCCATTCTTGCTACAGCCGACTGGTTATCGCGTACGACGAGTAAGAAGTTCACTATCAAGGATGTTCTAACGGCGATGATTAAGGCCCACGAGATCCAGGGCTGCATCGCACTTGAGAATTCGTTTAACAAAGTCGGACTTGACCATGTTGTGTTAGTAAAAGTGGCATCAACGGCAGTGGTTGCCCAGATGCTGGGACTCACGCGAGATCAAATGCTTGCTGCAGTTTCACTTGCTTGGGTTGATGGACAATCACTTCGAACCTATCGTCACTTTCCAAATGCAGGCTCACGTAAATCATGGGCGGCAGGGGATGCAACATCGCGCGCAGTGCGCCTAGCCCTAATTGCCAAGACTGGCGAAATGGGTTATCCATCGGCACTCACCGCGAAAACATGGGGCTTTTACGATGTCTCATTCAAAGGCAATGCCTTTAAGTTCCAACGCCCCTACGGCACATACGTCATGGAAAATATTCTCTTTAAAATCTCATTTCCTGCGGAGTTTCATTCACAGACTGCAGTTGAGGCGGCCATGACCCTTCACGAAGCGATGCTTGCAGCTGGGAAGACTCAGGCCGATATTAAGAAAGTAACAATCCGTACCCACGAGGCCTGTATTCGAATCATTGATAAAAAGGGGCCACTTAATAATCCTGCCGATCGCGATCACTGTATTCAGTACATGGTTGCAGTTCCGCTTATCTTTGGTCGCCTAACTGCCCGTGACTACGAAGACAATATTGCGGCAGATCCACGCATCGATGGGCTTCGTGAAAAGATTATCTGCGTTGAAGATACAACCTTCACTGCCGATTACCATGATCCTTCTAAGCGCTCTATCGCTAATGCTCTAACAATCGAGTTCAATGATGGAAGCATTCTTGGTGAAGAGGTTGTTGAATATCCAATTGGGCATGCCCGCCGCCGCACTGCGGGAATTCCGCTCTTGATTGAAAAGTACAAAACGAATCTTGCCCGCATCTTTGATGCACCAACCCAATCGAAAATACTGGCGCTTTCTCTCGATTACGAAAAATTATCGGCAACGCCAGTTGATGAGTTTATGGACTTACTGGCACTTTAATGAGTCGAATACTCATTGCACCTGACTCTTTTAAGGGCAGTGCAACGAGTATTGAAGTGGCGCGTGCAATTGCCCAAGGTTGGCAATCCGTTCGCCCCCTTGATGAGTTGATTCAAATTCCTTTTGCCGATGGCGGCGAAGGTTCTTTACTGGCTATTGAATGTGCACTGCCACGTTCTACTCGAGTCTATTGTCCAGAAGTATCACCCGATGCCTATTGGCTTTTATTGGATGGATCAACTGCCGTTGTTGAGCTGGCACAGACTTCGGGTTTAACGCTTTTACCAGCGCTAGATCCAATGGGTGCGCACACTTTCTCCTTTGGTCAAGTATTAGCAATGGCAGCACAAGATCCACGTGTTGAAAAGATTTATTGCGCACTCGGTGGATCGGCGAGCACAGATGGTGGAGTCGGCGCATTAATGGCTCTGGGCTTTGATTTCTTGGATTCACATGGAGTCAGTGTTGGTTTAGGTGGTGAGGCACTACAAAAGATTGCGAGTATTTCAACATCACGTGCTATCTCGCCCCCACGCGGTGGAGTCGTGCTCCTTGTGGATGTGCAATCACCACTTCTTGGAGTACATGGTGCCGCCTCAGTGTTTGCTCCGCAAAAAGGCGCAACACAGTTGCAAGTAAAAAGCCTGGAAAGTGCGCTACAACATTTCGCGTCTCTAACCGGGCAGGCAGATAGTCCAGGTAGTGGAGCGGCAGGTGGAAGCGCATTTGGTCTCCGTGCATTGTGGAGTGCAACGATTGAAAACGGCGCCGTCAAGATTGCAGATCTCTGTGGAATCCAGAGTGCATTGATTGGAACTGATTTGGTAATTACGGGTGAGGGTCGATTAGATTCTCAGAGTTTTCAAGGCAAAGTTGTAGGGCACATGAGTCAACTTGCTGCAGCTGCACACGTTCCAATTGCTTACTGCGTAGGTTCTCTCGAAGGAGATTTTCCATCGCAGTGCATTGGGGGCGTATCGCTATCTCAACTTGCTGGAAATTCTGCGCTAGCAATCCACAATGCGGATAAATACCTCTTTGAAGCTGGTATTCAACTCACCAGACTCCTATAGGATTTCAATTATGTGGATGCAAACGATATGACTCTGCCAACAATTTGGTGTGAATTCTCTGGATTAGATTTTCCTGAATCATTGAAAGCCTTCCCGATTCTCGGAGAAATTCCTGAACCTGAAATTCTCGCATCAATTGAATTTTATGTTCCCCGTTATATGTCGGGTGCACGATCCCTGGAGGGCATTTCAAGGATGACTTCCCTTCAAGTTATTCAAAGCCCAAATGCTGGAGTAGATGATGTCCTTGAGATTCTTCCGCCTGGGGTTACATTATGTAACGCTAAAGGTGTCCACGATGCATCCACTGCTGAGTTGGCAGTTGGATTAACGATTAGCGCAAGGCGTGGATTTGCAACTTTCATGGCCAACCAAAGTAAGGGCGAGTGGGTCCATGAACGTCGCAGCGCATTAGCTGATTCACGTGTTGGAATTGTCGGGACGGGGAGTATTGGCTCGATGATTGCCCGACAACTTGAAGTATTTGATGTTGAAGTCATCGGTTTTAGCCGCAGTGGAAAAAATGCAAGCAAGACGATGGCAGAGTTTGATCAACTGCTGCCAACCTTAGATGTTGTTATTTTGATTCTGCCATTAACTAGTGAGTCCCGCCATTTAATGAATCGAAGCAGGATTGATGCGATGAAGCCGGGTGCGACCCTTGTCAACGTCGCGCGAGGTGGCATTATCGATACTGAAGCACTAGTAGATGCCTTAAACCGCGGACAAATTACTGCGGGCTTAGATGTTACGGACCCTGAACCATTACCAAAGGGACATCCATTGTGGAGTGCCCCAAATGTAATCATCACTCCACACGTCGGTGGCGACTCAAGTGCATTTAATCCACGTGTCCGAGCACTTATTGAGAGCCAACTTAAGCGCTTTGCAACTGGTCAACCATTAGCAAATATCGTCGCAGGCCCGATTCGCTAGAGAGATTAAATCCTTTTAGCTACTCCACCGAAGATGAAAAGCGTTTCAGTGAAGATTGAATATGCGAGTGCATACTCGCCCGTGCCGCTTTGGAATCACCGTCCATGATGGCATTGGAGATAGCGCTATGTTCAATAATTGCCAGTTGGCCTGAACCATTTTGATAGTAGTTCTCAAACATCCACTCGACGAATTTGGCTCTTGAGTTATTTTCAATCAACTGAAGCCTATGGGCCATAAAAAGTCGAAATAAGTGGAGGTGGCAGTGGGTTCGCTCAAAGGCAGATTCAACTGACTTACTGCCAGATAACTGTGCTACCAGTTTATGAAAGCGCGCGTCATGCTCAGTCAGACTCTTAAACTCATCGACATTCTTCTGCTTCAAAGATTTTATTGTGCTTTTCATTTCGGATATAAGGATCTTTTTTCCATCTGCAGTGATTCGATGAGCTGCTTGTTCGGCCGCCCACGGTTCTATGAGTAGCCGAAATTGAAATAGATCATGAAACTCATCAAGAGTGAGAAGATCAGTTGCTCTGTAACCCTTGAGCGGCTCTTTCTTGATGAGTCCATCGGATTCAAGTCGGGCTAACGCCTCTCGAATTGGTGTTTGAGAGGTTTTAAGTCGAAGAGAGAGGGCGTCGATATTTACTTTGGAGCCAGGAGAGATTTCATAACTCACAATCATCTCTTTAATTTTGGCGTACGTCTCATCCGAGAGGACCGAGCTGCGAGCTGATGCCTTGACGGCATCTGGTTTAACTACCTTCATCGAGGCAGAAGAGTTTCATAAAAGATGTGCATGTGATTCTTAGCGTGGAAGTCGCAGCCCATGCATGCCACCATCTACGGCAAGAACAGTTCCGGTGGTTGAACCCTGAGCGGGGTTGGCCAGATAGATAATCGCACTGGCAACTTCCTCTGGTGAAACTAAACGACCCATCGGTTGTCGAGCTTGAAGGCTCTCTCGCTCTGCAGCTGGATCACTTGCCTGTGCAAGTAATCGTCCGATCCATGGCGTATCTGCAGTACCAGGATTAACGCAGTTAACTCTAATCTTTTCCTTCACCGCATCGGCGGCCATGGCTAAAGTCAGTGACATAACCGCACCCTTGCTTGCAGAATAAACCGCACGGCTGGGGAGTCCAACGGTTGCAGCGATGGAACATGTATTAACAATTGAGGGACAAGAGCTCTTTCGAAGAAATGGCATCGCAGCTGAAGAGACTCGACTAATGCTTACGACATTTATATTGAGAACTCGGTGCCACTCTTCATCAGTTGAATCCTCTACCGTCCCAATTGCCCCGATACCTGCGTTGTTAGCCAGGATGTCTATCGTGTCTGTGTGCGCTGCGATCTGTTCAAAGGCAGCGTGCACCTTTGCAGTATCACCTACGTCGCATTGAATCCACGTAGCAACTTCTGACATCTCTCCTTCATTCAGGTCAAGGCCAAATACTCGAGCGCCTTGGGCATGAAGAGAGCGGGCAACGGCTAAACCAATTCCAGAACCGGCACCACTTACAACTGCAGTGAGTCCCTTGAAATCTCCGCTCATATTCCTACTCCATTCATTGCTAAAAAGTTGGGACAAGTCTATTTCTTAAAATCAACTACCTTCGATTCGATCTCGCCGATTCCTTCAATACCTGTACGAATCACCTGTCCATCATGTAGATATACCGGTGGCTTAAAGCCAAGACCTACGCCAAAAGGTGTTCCTGTATTGATGATGTCACCTGGAAAGAGCTCCATGAATTGGCTGATGTACCAAACGATGTGATTGATTCCAAAGAGAAGATCATCTGTATTTGAATCTTGCTTCATGACACCGTCAACTTCACACCATAAACGCAAGTTATGAGGATTAATTGAATCACCAGTAACGATGGATGGTCCAATTGGATTAAAAGTAGGAAATGATTTTCCCTTAACCCATTGACCCGATCGTTCAATCTGCCAGTGACGCTCACTAACATCCTGGCTTATTGTGTATCCCAGAATATAGTCAGGAGATTCTTCGGGACTTTCCAAATACAACGCACGCTTTCCAATAATTATCGCAAGCTCTACTTCATAATCTGTTGCAGTACTTCCAGGTGGAATGACAATGTTATCGTTAGGACCAATGACCGTATCTGGCGCCTTCATAAAAATAACTGGCTCTTTAGGAGCAACTGCTCCGGATTCCTCAATATGTTTTAGATAGTTAAGACCTACGCAGACAACTTTTGTCGGACGGTTGATAGGTGATCCATAACGCTTGCCATTTACCGACGTGCGGGGCAATGTCGAGAGGTTGGCGTTCTTAACGCGCGCAAGAGCTCCGTTTTCTAACTCTTCGCGTGACCAATCCTTAATGAGAGTATCTACGAAGATTGCCTCATCTCCTTCAATGACAACGGGTCTTTCACTGCCGATTGCGCCGATGCGTGCGATTCTCATCTATTTTCCTCCAGGTAGTTTTCCGAGGCCCGCATGCGTAGGTAGCAAACGAACATGTTTTGGTTCAAGCTCTTCAAGCGAATTTACCCCTAGCAACTTCATATTTCTGACCATCTCGGTACGTAAAATCGTTAGCGCACGCTCTACTCCCTCTTGCCCACCGGCCATAAGCCCATAAAGATATGCGCGCCCGATATAAGTAAAGTCTGCACCAAGGGCAATCGCTGCCAAAATATCGGCTCCATTCATAATTCCAGTATCAAGGTGAACCTCTAACTCACCTTTTAACTCTTTTTTAACATCTGCAAGTAAGTGAAGCGGAATCGGACCACGGTCTATCTGTCGACCTCCGTGGTTGGACAAAATAATCGCATCGGCCCCGCAGTCGGCCGACTTTTTTGCATCCTCCACAGTTTGGATTCCCTTAATCGTCAGTTTTCCATCCCACTGACTACGGATCCATTTTAGATCTTCAAATGTCATAGTTGGGTCAAACATAAAATCTAATAGTTCAGCGACCGTACCATTCCAACTTTTCATAGAAACAAAGGAGATCGCAGGCGTGGTCAAAAAGTTCATCCACCACTCTGGCCGAGGAATCGCATCTAAAATAGTCTTAGCAGTCAATGATGGTGGAACGGTTAACCCATTTCTAGTATCGCGATAGCGCGCACCTGCCACTGGTACGTCAACAGTCAAGAGAAGATTTTTAACACCAGCTTTTCTAGCTCGTTCAACCAATTGCATGCTGGCATC
>JBILUX010000103.1:0-4581 GCA_044370765.1 Candidatus Planktophila sp.
GACTGCTGCCACCGACCACAGGCCCTTTACTTCTGGTGTCTCACCGAGAATTGGCATTCCATCTGGAGTGTAAGAAAGGATTCCATTGATCGCATATTTTTCACGGACATTTTCATCTCCAACAATTGATGGCATTAACTCATACGCATGCTCATCTTGAATATCAAAATCGGCTTGAGTAAATGCAAACTCTGTTGGCGAAAGCGCTGCCGTCGCATTTGATGGCAGATCTTCAGGTGTATAAAGGATTGGTCGGTGAGCATAGGATCCAATTTCAAGACCTGTACCGTGTTGGCGCTCGTACATGAATACATCCATGTCGCGAACGATTGGCCATTCGATATCGCCCTTAGCATCCTTAAAGAATGGAACTGGTCCGATGTCCTTCATCTGGTGAACCGCAGGAGTTAATGGAATGTGAGCCCCTGCCATAGCAGCAAGCTTTGGTGACCAGCATCCAGTTGCAATGACTACATAATCTGCAGCGATTGTCCCTTGATCGGTGACAACACCGGTAACGCGTCCATTTTCAACAGTAATGTCTAAGACCTCAATGTTTGCAAATGATTGAGCTGCACCTTTTTCAACGGCATATTCGCGCATTAGCGTGCCAGTTCGAAGTGAGTCTACGACGCCTACGCTGGGCTGATAATAACCACCGATAATGACGCTCTCGTCGATGTATGGCACTAACTCTTTTACTTCGGCAGGTGTAAGGATTCGACCACCATCGATTCCCCATGATTTAGCCGATGTAATTCGACGTGCAAGCTCTTGCATGCGCTCTGGTGTGCGAGCAACTTCGATACCACCAGTTTCAGTAAACGTGCCCCACTCTTTATATTGGCGCATACTTTCAGCGGTTATCGAAGTCATCTCTTTTGAATGATCGACCGGGAAAATAAAGTTAGAGGCATGGCCTGTTGAGCCACCAGGATTGGGCAAAGGTCCTTTATCAATCTGGACGATATCTTTCCAACCCAGCTTTGCTAAGTGATAGACCATTCCATTGCCGACGATTCCTGCGCCAATGACGACGCACTTTGCCTTCTCAGGTAACTTACTCATAGCTCTTATCCTCGTTCTTATAGTGGTGGTTTATAAAGATTTACGAATCGATGCTTCAAATCCTTCAACGTGATCGCGCATTGCCTTACCAGCTGCCTTTGGGTCATTACTTGCGATCGCCTCGAGTAAAGCTTGATGTTCAATGATTGCCTCGGTTAAACCAGCTATGCGATCGAGAGCTAAAAACCAGATTCTTAAAGCATGCGCGTAATAGTTATCTAAATCTGCAGCTAGAAAATCATTGTGAGTACATTGATAAATATGGTGATGGATGCGTTGATCTAATCCAATTAATCTCGCCATATCTAAATTGCCCTTGAGTCCCTGAATTTCAGCGATCAGCGCCTTAGTAACAAGTTGATCGGCAGCTGTCGATCTCTGTGCTGCAAGTTCGGCTGCTTTAATCTCTAAAACAGCGCGGACTTCAGAGAGTGCAGAGAGATTGTGAACATCAACGCTTGATACAAACATTCCACGACGGGGGTAAACCTCTACTAATTTTTCATTTGCCAGCGAGCGCAGAGCTTCGCGGATCGGTGTTCGCCCAAATCCAAGCTTCGACATCAACTCACTCTCACTAATTAAGGAGCCAGGAACGAGTTCGAGAGTGATAATCATTGAGCGGATTCGGCTATAGGCCTCCTCCGATAGCGAGCTGCTCTCCCGGGTGAGGATGTGGATCGGCTGGCTCATGGGAGAGATGATATATCAGTGATATACCAATAGATAGAGTCAGGGGCCGACCCGCCTAGCCGAAGTAGTACTTCTTAAAGAGCCAGGCTGAGGCGCCAAAACCGACGGTGAGAATTAGGGCGCGGTAGACGGCCTTTGGCATATGGGCTGCCCAGCGTCCCCCGAAAGTCCCACCAATACTCGACCCAAGGACCAGGGCGATGACGACCGGCCAGACGGCGCGTCCGCTAAAGATGTAGATGATGTTGGAGATCAAAGAGGTCCAGCCGACGATCAAGTTCTTGGCGGTATTGAGTGTTTTGGGATCTCGGCGAATATCGCGGGCAAGAACGGCGATCACCATCACTCCCTGACCGGGACCGAAGTAGCCGCAGTAGAGGCCACTGGCGGCGATTCCAATCTTCTCGCCCAGCTCATGCCGCGCGCCGCGATCGGGCTTAGCCTTAATTAAAAATGAAAGAGATGCAAAGAGAAGTAGGAATGGCACCATCTTTTCAAAGACACCTGGGGGAACGTTTAAGAGGAGAAGGGCGCCAGTTGTTGAACCGATGATTGAGATGAAAATGAGTTTTTTATACTCTTCAAAATAGGCACGCATCTGGTGTCTGGCTGCAATAAGGGCGAAGAAGTTTGCGGGCGTGACACCGAGTGCATTTGATATCGCCGCACTTATCGGTGACATTCCAGTGGCGAGCAATACTGGATATGAGATGACCGATGCGCCGCCTGCCATTCCATTGATTCCGCCAACGAGAATTCCGACAGCGAAGATCAGGATGTACTCAAGCATGGGGTAACCATACAATGGGGATATGAAATCAGGGGTAGAAGTGCGTTTCTTCGCCGCCGCGCGCGCTGCAGCGGGTGTCGATACAGCCAACTTTACGCCTGCGAGCTTTGAAGCAATTATCAACCAAGCAACACAGGCAAATCCGACGCTTGCCCACGTTATGTCGCAGTGCAGTTTTCTTTTAGATTCTGTTGCCGTTCATGACATGAGCGTTGTGGTCAACGAAGGTAGCGTTATAGATGTTTTGCCACGATTTGCTGGCGGCTAAGCGCCGATACTTATCGATTGAAGCACTTACGCCGTGTTAACCCACTCTTGAGTGCCATCGGTAAATACTTGATGCTTCCAGATTGGCAATCTCGCTTTAATCTCATCAACGAGCGCGCTGGTGGCGCTAAAAGCCTCGCCGCGATGGTGGGCCGAAACAGCGACTGCAAAGGCGGTTTCACCTATCTCGAGCTGGCCATAGCGATGAGCGATTGCAACTTTTACAACATCAAATCCCTCGAGTACTGAAGATGTTATTTTTTCGATCTGCTCACTTGCCGTTGGGTGAATCTCATATGTAAGTCTGGAAACCTCCTTACCACCATCGTGATTTCTTACCTCTCCTTGGAAAGTTACTACCGCTCCGCAGCTTTGATCGCGCACAAGTGCCGACAAATCGCTGATGCTAATTACTTCACTCGTCACAATTGCCATCATTACCTGTGCCATCAGTGGTCGATGCCATCTAATTGATCCAAGATGTGTCCTGCTAAACGTTCGATGATAACGAGACCATCTTTTACTCCACCTGGCGATCCCGGTAAATTAACTATTAATGTGTCGTCATGAGTTCCGGCAAGGCCTCTGGTTAAATCCGATGTTGGCGTCTTATCCCTTGAATATGCGCGAAGCGCTTCTGCAAAGCCAGGTATAAGTTTTTTAATATATGGCGCAGTAGCTTCGGGCGTGACATCAGTTGGTGAGACCCCGGTTCCACCAGTTGTAACAATTAGTCGTGTTTTTCTTGCTAGCGCTTTAAGAATCTCATCGCCGATTGCCTCAACGCTATCGGAAACAATTACTGGTTCACTAACGCTATAACCCAGCGCCAGAAGCCCGTCTCTTAAAAGCACACCACTGACATCGGAGTAAATACCTTGTGATGCACGGTTGCTAGCCGTGATGACAGATGCACTGCGCAGATTCACGCGCGCTTCCAATCACCGTTCTTACCTCCAGATTTTGAGTCAATACGAATATCACTAATCGAAGCGGCAGGGTCAAGGGCCTTAACCATATCGATGATGGTTAACCCTGCAACACTGACTGCAGTGAGCGCTTCCATTTCAACACCAGTGCGATCAGAGGTTATGACTTGTGCCTTAATCGCAACACCGCCATCGACAATCTCTAATTCGATAGAAATTGAATTAATAGCGATTGGATGACATAAAGGAATGAGTTCGCTGGTCTTCTTTGCCGCCATAATCCCGGCGATCCGCGCGGTAGCCAAGACATCGCCTTTCGGTGTCTTTCCATCGCGTAAAAGGCTAACGACATGCGAAGAGAGGTGTACTCGTGCAGATGTGTCGGCGATTCGAACGGTGGTTTCGCGCCCCGTCACATCGACCATATGTGCCGCACCTGCTGCATTTAAATGTGTTAATCCCTCACTCATGCGCGCAGTCTAATTCCTTAAGGCAGTGATAGCCAACGTACGCTCTCACCGGCTGCCGTATAGCTCTTAACTACGACGGCAAAGCCAGTCGAGTGCGCTAAGCCACGCAGCATCGCTGAACCTAAATAGCGCGCAACCACAAATTGATTATCGACTAAATTGCCGATAATCAAACGGGTGAACTCTTCAGGGGCAGTGAGTTCGTCACGAGTAATCACTGTTGCGAGATCGGTTGTTTGATTGCCTAACATGGATTCAATAACTGGACCGCCGAGTGAGATCAGAGCAACAATCGCCGATTGTGGATTACCAGGTAAGCCGAAGATGGCACAACTATCTGTTCGTGCAAGGAGCATGGGGTGGC
>JBILUX010000105.1:0-4579 GCA_044370765.1 Candidatus Planktophila sp.
ACCATCCAATGCGATTTGAGTTTCATGAGCTTTCATCGCTGCCATCTTGGCATCAACGTACTCGTTAGCGTCGATCAAGGTTGTAACAAATGCATCGTCCTTTGCAAAGGGAATATCATCAACATTATCTGTTCCAAAGAAGTCAGATCCAATCTCCTTCATCGCCGCGATGCCAGCTGCTATCACCGACTTTGGCATTGTGTTCCAATAGATTTTCTTAATCTGCCACTTCGAAAGTTCGCTGGCACGCATGGCAACTAGATGGGCTTTGATGTGGTCCGGGTGTCCATAGCCACCTATTTCATCGTAGGTGATCAATACATGTGGTTTTATTTCATCGATGATGCTCGCGAGTAGCTGTGCAGCAGTATCTAAATCAGCCTGCCAAAAAACATCGGGGCGATTATTTGAATCAGTGCCCATCATTCCACTATCGCGATAACTGCCTAGGAAGCGGTGATCGTTGACACCCAATTCAGTCATCGCTTTGGCGAGCTCGATTTCGCGGTGTGCGCCAAGTCCATCTTCATGCGAGCTTGCAAGGTGTGAGAGTCCGGGAACAAGAACTTCTCCCTCTTCGCCCCGTGTGCAGGTTACTAGTGTGACTTGGGCCCCGCGTGCTGCATATAAGGCCATGGTTGCACCATTATTAATCGTCTCATCATCGGGATGGGCGTGCACTAAGAGGATTCGATAACCCGCGTATGAATCTTTCATTAGTACACCGTACATGTCGGATCGATTTGTTGCGCCCATGCTAGGACACCGCCTTCGACATGTGTTGCATCGCTAAAACCTGCACTTTTAAGTATTCCAAGCGATGTTGCTGATCGAACGCCAGAACGGCAGTGCATTATTATCTGCTTATCTCTTGGCAGAGTGGATATAGCACTTCCATCTATGAAATTGGAAAGCGGAATCAAAACCGAGCCAGGAATTCTTACAATTTCAAACTCATGCGGTTCGCGTACATCAATTAATAGAAAGTCTTCGCCTTTATCCATCTTCTCTTTGAGTTCAACAACGGTAATCTGAGATGGCTTATCTGGAAGGCAAAAAGCATCATAATCATCTAGTAGGCCCACTTGGGTCGGTCTATCTGAACAAAGCGCGCACTCAGGATCCTTTGAAATATCTATAGTTCGATAGCTCATAGCCAATGCGTCGTAATTGACAAGAGATCCAATCAGCGATTCTCCAACTCCGGAGATGAGTTTGATCGCCTCTGTCACTTGAATCGATGCGATAGATGCGCAGAGAACTCCTAGAACGCCTGCTTCAGCACAGTTAGGGGCATCCCCTGCCGGCTTTGGATGTAGGCATCGATAACATGGACCGTACTCGGAGAAAAAAACAGTAGCTTGTCCATCGAAGCGAAGTACGGATCCCCAGATATATGGTTTTTTCAAAAGAAAACATGCATCATTTATTAAATATCGTGTCGCAAAATTATCGGTCCCATCAATTATCAAATCATAATCACTGAAGATCTCAATAACATTTGAATTATCCAAACGTACTTCATGAGTTATGACCTTTACGAACGGGTTCATTTCGACAATCTTCGATTTAGCGCTTTCTGCTTTACTTTTACCAATATCACTGTATCCATAAATTATTTGCCGCTGTAGATTTGATTCATCAACGGTATCAAATTCAACAATCCCGATTGTTCCAACTCCGGCCGCTGCTAAATACATTAATATTGGAGATCCCAATCCCCCAGCGCCAATGCACACTACCTTGGCGTTCTTGAGGCGGGCCTGACCCTGCGCAGAGAACTGCGGAATAACGAGGTGGCGGCTATACCTTCGCTCTTCATCGCTATTGAGAGGTTCGCCTATTTCAACGAGTGGAGGAATTTTCATAAGGCGCTAATTCTGCCGTAACCACCCTCATGTCGCTACTTTTTGGGGTTAAGTATTGGCGCAAATCATGTAAAGCCGTCTACGATTACTCTAATGACAACTGCAGATGCTACAAATAAAGCTCGTTTGCCTCGAGACGAGCGTCGAGCTCTCCTGCTATCGGCAGCCCTTGAAGTCTTCACGGCCGCTGGTTATCACTCTGCGGCAATGGATGAGATAGCCGACCGAGCTAATGTTAGTAAGCCAGTTCTTTATCAGCATTTTCCATCGAAGCTTGAGCTTTACTTAGCGGTTTTAGATCTTCATATCGACTCACTTGTATTTGAAATACAAAGAGCGATCGCATCGACACCAGATAATGCCAATCGCGTACATGCAACGGTTGATGCTTACTTTGCATTCATCGAAAAAGAGGGTGAAGCCTTTAGATTGCTCTTTGAAAGTGATATGAGCGTTGAGCCATCGGTTCGAGAGCGTCTCAATCGCATGACATATGACTGCGCAGCCGCAGCCAGTGCCGTTATCTCAATCGATACGGGACTTCCGAAAGAGGCGGCGATGCTCCTTGGAGTCGGAATGATTGGTTATGCCCAAGTCACGGCACGTCACTGGTTGGATCGAGACAGCACACTGACTCGCGAACAAGCAGTTGAGCTGGTTAACAACCTCATGTGGAGAGGTATTTCTGGTTTTCCACGCAATTAAAGGCCGATAGGATTAGCCCTATGAGTGTTAAGAAAAATGAAGTCGCCGTAAAATCTGAGGTCCGCATCGCTGTTACTCGCGTTGCCAGCGACATCGTTTTTGAGAGCGCAATGAGCACAACCGATATTAAGAGCGCAGTCACAGAGGCGCTCACCACGGGTAAGCCACTGACTTTGAGCGATGTGCGCGGTCATGAAATTATCGTCCCGGCAGACAAGATCGGTTTCGTCGAAGTCGGCGAATCCGCATCGCGTCGTGTCGGTTTCGGCGCAGCTTAGTGTCACTTACCTTCGCCGAACTTCCTCTACGTCCAGAAACTATTGAGGCTCTGCATGCTCATGGCTTTATTGCGCCTTTTGCAATTCAAGAGATGGTTCTGCCTATCGCTCTTGGCGATGGCGATGTCATAGGTCAAGCAAAAACAGGTACTGGAAAGACTCTAGCTTTTGGAATTCCCGTCATAGAGCGAGTCATTGCTCCGCATGATCCCGAGTGGGCCGATTTTGCAACTAAGGGAATGCCGCAAGTTTTAATCGTCGTACCAACGCGAGAGCTATGCACCCAAGTCACTCGAGATATTGAAGAGTTGGCAAGCAACCGAGGAATTCGAACCCTTGCCGTTTATGGTGGTCGTGCCTTTGAGCCCCAGATCGAAGCTCTGCACGCTGGCGTAGAAATAGTTGTTGGAACACCGGGACGTCTCTTGGATCTCTCTCGCCAAGGTCAGTTGAAGTTAAAGGAAGTCTCCCGCCTTGTCCTTGACGAGGCCGATGAGATGTTAGATCTTGGCTTTCTGCCAGATGTTGAAAAGATCTTGGCAAATACTCCCAAGCGAACACAGACAATGCTTTTCTCGGCAACAATGCCTGGCGACATAATCGCTTTAGCAAGACGTTTTATGAATCAACCAATTCACATCAGAACGCAAGATAGTGAAGATGAAGGCGCAGTTGTCAGCCGCATCGAACAGCACGTTCTACGCGCGCATGCAATGGATAAAATCGAAATGCTCGCCCGAATTTTGCAGGCTGATGGGCGGGGACCGACAATTGTTTTCTGCCGCACAAAGCGCACCTGTCAAAAGACTGCCGATGATCTCTTAGAGCGTGGCTTCAGAGCCGACACTATTCACGGAGATTTAGGTCAAGGCGCACGCGAAAAAGCTTTGGGAGATTTCAAAGCAGGTAAATCTGATGTGTTAGTAGCAACCGATGTTGCCGCCCGAGGAATCGATATTGAGGGAATTACCCACGTTATCAACTATCAATGTCCAGAGGATGAGAAGACATATGTTCACCGCATTGGCCGTACTGCGCGTGCGGGCGCTGATGGAATTGCCGTTACTTTCGTTGACTGGGATGAGCTCGCACGTTGGAAGATGATTAATCTAGTGCTTGAACTTGGTTTAGCTGAACCTGAAGAGACTTACTCATCTTCGCCACATCTCTTTGAAGTACTTAATATTCCTACAGGTTCAACTGGACGTATGGTTAAGGCAAAGCCTGTCGTGCGCGTAGAAAGCAAGGGCTCTTCAACTCCACGTAGAGATGTTGCCCCTCGCAAGGCCGCACCGCCAAAGGAAAAAGTAGAGCGAACTCGAACAAGGACTAAGAAGTTTAAAGAGAGTTAAGCGGCTACAAATACTCGTATCGCATCAACAAGCATTTGAACGGCAATAGCGGCAAGTAATAAGCCAGCGATGCGAGCGACCAAAGTAACTCCGGCCTCTTTAATAACCTTTAAAATAGTTGTAGAGGCCATTAATACTGCGGCAATTGCTATATGCACCCCGACGACTGCGGCAATCAAACCCACATACATAGGAGTGGTGTTGGCGTTCTGAACAAAGATCATCGTTGCGACAATGGCGCCAGGACCAGCTAGAAGTGGTGTGCCAAGTGGGACTAGTGCGATATTGGCATCAGAGCTCTCACTCTTTCCTCCACCAGTACCACCCGTTAATAAATCCAGTGAGATAAGTAAGAGAAGTAAGGCTCCCGCCGCTT
>JBILUX010000106.1:0-4562 GCA_044370765.1 Candidatus Planktophila sp.
TGTTGGTACTGGTGGAACAATTATTGGTGTTGGTCAAGCATTTAAAGCCGCTAACCCGAACTGTAAAGTGATTGCGCTTGAACCCTCAGAGTCATGCACAATTTTGTGCGGTGAAGTTTCAAAGCACTTAATCGAGGGTATCGCCGATGGCTTTGTTCCTGGGATCGTATCGCGCCACCATGATGAATTAGATGGTGTTATCGATGTCGGCTCAGAGGAATCGATCACTGAGATGCGCCGGTTAGCTAGTGTTCATGGGCTATTTGTCGGTCCATCGTCAGGGGCTCACATGATTGCCGCCAAACGCTTAAAAGAGCAGTACGGCGTCGAAAACGTCGTGACCTTCTTCTGCGATGAGGGCGAGAAGTACATTAATGATTACTGGTTAAAGAAGTAATTATCCACACAGGGCAAGCTAGATAAGTTGTAGGGCAGCGGCCTCAATAATCATTGGGGCATGAACCATCTCACTCAAACCTTCGAAAGTATTAGCAATTGGTGGTACGAACTCCATTATTCTCATATCCAAAAACGCGCACTTCTTATCCTTGGCGCCCTGGCGATTCTCTTTTCCTCATTCATAGTTCTTCGCGGCGGTAGCCACGAAGTCGTTGAACCTCCAATTATTGCCGTGCAAATCGCAGCCCCAGAGATATTCATCGATGTCACCGGGGCTGTCAACAATCCTGGGGTTTATACATTGGCGGCCAACTCGCGGGTAATCGATGCCATTAAGGCCGCTGGCGATTCAGCACCTGGTGCAGATCTTTCTACAATAAATTTGGCACGCGTCTTATCTGATGGCGAACAGATTTATGTTGATGCGACAATCGTTAATAGCGCAGGTGTGCGCATCTCAAAAACAGTCCGTAGCGGGCCAATCAATATTAACCGCGCCACCGCCGCTCAGTTGGATTCACTAGATGGCATCGGTCCCGTGATTGCTAAGAGAATTATTGAGTATCGAAAAGTTAATGGCCCATTTGCCACTATTGAAGATCTTCAAAAGGTGAGCGGAATTGGTGTAGCAAAATTCGCGACAATCAAAAGCAAAGTCCGCGTTTAGTCGATTACCGAGCCATTGCAGTTGGAGCTGCTATCTGGCTCGGTGCGCTGTTGCAAAGTGCTCTTGCGCCCTGGCGAATTACCATCATCGCCCTTGCGTTGGTGCTCTTCTCCATCCTTAGCCACAAATTTCGTTTTACGGTAATAATCACCGCGCTTTTACTTGGATCCACAGTGATGTCGCTACGCGAAGCATCTTTACAAAGCTCTGAGATCACCCAGTTATATGGGCAATCCGTGGAGCTCATCGCACAAGTTGTAACCGATCCGAGTCAGAGCATCTCTGGAAATTTCAGTTTTATAGCCCGTGCAATCTATGTGCGTACAGATCAACACTCTTATGAAATGCGCATTCCTATACGGGTTATCACACCACAATCGAGTGTTCTTGCACTCCTACCGGGTCAAAGCTTTAGTGCAACTGCCCGCATTGTTGATAGTAAAGAGGGACGTGTTGGCGCACTTGTATTAATCGACGAGGAGGTCACAACCCTTACTCAGGCATCCAGATGGGCGAAATCTTTAGCCTCGATTCGATATGGGCTGCGCAACCTTTCGGGCGAAGGCGATGCCGGGGCGCTCATCCCAGGCATGGTTTTGGGGGATACATCCAAACAAAGCATTGAGTTTAAAACGGCGATGAAGCGCTCGGGTTTGATGCACTTAGTAGCTGTTAGCGGGGCGAATTTTGCAATAGTTTCAAGCTTTGTTCTGTGGTGCATGCAGTTCCTCTTTACTCGCATGAAACTGCGCCTCGGCGCAACAGCTATCGCACTCATCTGTTTTATCGCTCTTGTACGTCCATCGCCATCGGTCTTGCGTGCAGCGGCAATGGCCGCCGTCTTACTCCTTGCACAAGGCACTCATCGCGGCCGTGATTCACTACCTGCTTTAGGTTTTGCCATGGGAGCCGTTGTTATCGGTGATCCATGGCAGGCGAGGGATGCTGGTTTTGCTCTGTCGGTATTGGCTACAGGGGGACTTCTTTTATTTGCACCCCGCGTTGTTGAAAAGTTCACGCCCTTTTTGCCACTCAAGCTTGCCCAAGCTCTGGCGCCACCGATTGCTGCGATTGTATTTTGCTCTCCAGTTCTAGTCGCACTCTCTGGATATTTATCGCCAATTAGTATTCTTGCAAATTTATTGGCAGCTCCTGCAGTAGGCCCGATAACGATTCTGGGTTTTATTGCCGCGCTAATCTCTCCCTTTGCACCTTTCATTAGCAGTATTTTGATTTGGCTCATTAGATTTCCCGCTGGCTTTATCGCCGCTGTTGCTTCATGGGCTGCGCAATTTCCAGTGCTTACACTTCGAACGGGAAGCATTGGCTTTCTAATCGTCGCCCTTTTTGCATTAATTCTCTGGCTCTTTAAGAAATATATAAGAAGGATTTCGATTCTTGCCCTCATTTTGATTATGGCGCTGACATGGCTGCAACGTTGGCCTGCCGGTGATTGGCAGATCGCAAACTGCGATGTTGGTCAAGGTGATTCGATGGTTATTAACTTAGGCAATCATCGAGGGATTGTTGTAGATGTCGGCCCGGATCCCGTTTTAGAAGATCGCTGTTTGAAGGCTCTAGGAATAGATGAGATCCCGCTTATGATCCTTTCGCACTTTCACGCAGATCATGCAGGTGGAATAAGTGGTGCAATCAAAAATCGGAAAGTCGGCCAGCTCTGGGTGAGCACTAATGCAGAGCCGTTATTGGAAAGTGCGCACGTTGCATCCCTGATGACAGGAATTGATGTTGTGAAACCTCAGCGCGGTTTCTCTTCCCAAATCGCTGGCTTCACGATCAAAGTGCTCTGGCCTGCCAGCGGTACACATGTATTTGCATCAATGCCAGGGGATGGTTCTGCGGTGAATAACTCCAGCATCGCGGTGCTGATCGCATCACCTGACTTCACCCTATTTGCCGCAGGGGATTTGGAGCCACCAGCTCAACATGAACTCATCGGTGATATCGCAGGCGTCGATATTTACAAGGTCTGCCATCACGGCTCAAGATACCAAGATGGCGATTTGATGAAGGCGCTCACGCCAAAAATCGCGGTGATCAGCGTGGGTGCTAAGAATGTGTATGGCCATCCTGCGCCACAGACTGTAGAGGCGCTGACTAGACTCGGGGCAGAAGTACTGCGAACCGATATCAGTGGCGCAATTAGTATTGACGCTAAGGCCCACCAGTTTAAGATTCGTACAAGTAAGGGCCGATTTAATCTCTTTCGATTGGGGTAGCGCAATGAACGCCTTCTACCTCATCCTTGGCTCAGAAGGTGCGCTTTCAGATCGCGCCATAAATAAATTAACTGCGCAGTTAAAAGAGATCAACTGTGAGATTAGAAATCTCTTCGCGGGTGAAACTATTATCGGGGATATTGCCGATGCTCTGGCCCCATCTTTATTCTCTGAGCGCCGGGCATTGATTCTTCGAGATTTACAGGATCTGCCCGAAGATAATCGTGATGAAATAACTCGATATCTAGCGAGTCCGGATGAAACCATGACCGTTGTATTTGTTCATAAAGGTGGCGTCAAAGGTAAAGCACTTCTTGATGCGATTAAGAAAGTTAAGCCAGAGATTGTTGCCTGTGAGCCGTTAAAGAAAGAGGCCGAGAAAGAGGGCTTTGTTAAAGAGCTCTTTTTAGATATTGGACGCAAAGCAACCTCCGGCGCGATCAGCGCATTAGTTGGCGCACTTGGCAGTGACATGCGCGAACTTCAAGCCGCTGTTTCACAGATTGCAGCCGACGCGCCCGCTGGGGTGATCGATGAGGTAATGATCGATAAGTTTCATCAAGGTCGAGTTGAAACAACCGGCTTTGATGTCGCCGATGCAACCTTGGATGGGAATTTATCGGCAGCGCTGATTGCACTTCGCAGCGCACTTGAAACTGGAACTGATCCAGTAATGATTACGAGTGCAATCGCATCATCACTGCGATCACTAGCAAAGGTATCTGGCGCAAATCGCGGTACTAAATCCTTTGAGTTAGCTGGCCAACTAGGCATGGCACCGTGGCAGATTGATAAGGCCCGTCGCCAATTACATCGCTGGTCTCCGGGGGCGATGGCCGATGCCGTCGGTGCTATCGCCCAGGCCGATGCCGAAGTCAAAGGCGCGGCCAGTGATCCGATTTACGCGCTCGAAAAGGCCGTAACTCGCATCGTTTCTTCACAGCGCGCGCTCTAGGAGAATCCCGCAGAAATATGTCACGATGTCTACCTAGACAAAACCGCACGAGAAAATTACTTATGAGGGGAGTTCGGGATTGAGATACGTCATTGGGTCGTTAGTTATCATCTTTTCAACTGTGCTTGCCTTAGGAATGATAACGGGTCGAATAAAGAGTAATTCATGCTGTGCACCAAGTGACCCCAAGCGAGATCTCAGGATGAATCCCCGTCCTTAGATCAAAGCTAGCCGTGAGCGATTTATGTGATTCTCTTGGACCTATTGCGCCATGGCATTTAGGTGTCTTAAAATCTAGAAA
>JBILUX010000107.1:0-4510 GCA_044370765.1 Candidatus Planktophila sp.
TGCGCGGGCCTTGGATTCAGTTGATTTTTGACGAGTCAAGGGTGAAATAACCTGCTCGATTAATCCGATCTCACGATCGGCGGCAGATTTAAAAGAGCGAAGATGACGAGATTCAATTCCAAAGCTGGCCATCTCTGTTACCGCTTTAGCAATTGCGAGGGCATCACCATCGTAATGGCGACCTCTCACTGCAATGAGGCCATAACTCTCGATCTCAACCAACTCTTGATCGCTGATACCAGAACTCTTCAAAAGCTCATCGCGAGATAGGCGCATCTCACTATTTTCAGAGAAGGCCGATGGGGCCATTTCGCCATCAACAGTGGCCAGAGCGACTGAGGGATGAAGAACTCCTGCTATTGCAGCCGGCGGAAGACCTCTATCCATCGCATCGAGATTATCTTTGATTACCTTCAATGGCAGATATTGATCACGTTGAGCAAGGAGAACATAACGAAGTCGTTCGAGATCAGAGCTTGTGAATTTTCGGTAACCCGAGGGAGTTCTCTGAGGTTCAATCAAACCTTCAGACTCTAGAAAACGAATCTTAGAGATAGTGATATCTGCGAAATCGCTACGCAAACGGTTGAGAACCTCGCCGATGCTCAAGTAGGCCCGTGCTGGAACTGCCATTAGTGCTCCCCTTTTCCAATATTCATTCGCTAAAAATCTCTCTAATTACTTTTACTTGGCAAAGCACCGGATACAAAAAGTAGATGAAACTTTCCGATTTGAATCTCATCACCTGAATGAAGAACTACTTCAGTTGCCGGTTCGCCGTTGACATATGTGCCATTTAGGGAGCCACTATCGCGCAACATGAAATCAACTACACGTTTTTCTACCACTGCATGCGACCTAGAGACTGTTACATCATCTAGAAAAATAGAGCTTGCCGACGATCGTCCGATGGTTACGCCCTCACTGGTAATGAGAAATCGTGAACCTTTGCCCTCTCCCCTATAAATAAGAATCATCGCCTTATCACCCTGTAGTGATTGAATCTCTCTCACTACAGCTTGATCATCTGTGGCTAATGAAGAGATGTACTCCTCGAGAACTCCGGGCGTTGCAGCTGCGCTCTCACGAGAGGAGAGATGAAGAGTGCTTGTGAGCTCATTTCCTGACTGATCCACATCGACACCCCCTTTACTCTCAACCTTAGGCTGACATTAAAGGGGTGAGAGGATTTGGTCAAGCGGTCAGCGTGGCGTATTCGGCAGCTGATAAAAGATCAGTTGGTGGGGTACTGATTTCAATCTTGACCAACCAGCCCGCTCCATATGGATCGGAGTTGAGGGATTCCGGCGAATTTGATAGTGCATCGTTTATGGTCGTAACAACTCCAGTAACTGGCGCATAAATCTCTGAGACCGACTTTGTTGATTCAACCTCTCCACAGACTTTGCCGGCAGTTACGCTT
Organism: Candidatus Planktophila sp.; assembly: GCA_044370765.1. Taxonomy (GTDB): domain Bacteria; phylum Actinomycetota; class Actinomycetes; order Nanopelagicales; family Nanopelagicaceae; genus Planktophila. The sequence continues at coordinate 1,424 of JBILUX010000107.1, forward strand.
TCGCCGACCTTGGGAAGCTGTACATAGACAATGTCGCCAAGTGCCGACTGCGCATAATCTGTAATGCCCATCGTGTAGATGCTCCCATCGACAGATACCCACTCGTGTTCTTTGGTGTAGTGCAGGTTTTCAGGAGTTGATGACATGTGCGCCTCTTATCTTAGAAATAGCTTCGTATGAATAACTAATACCTGTAGAAATGTAGAGGGCAACGCCCCAGATAGCAAAACTCCACCCTAGGACATAGGCCACAGTTCCCAGAGCGTTCTCCATTGTGGCCAGGAGTAGAAATGGGAAGGCATACATGAGATTAAATGTCGCCGCTTTCCCAAGATATGTGACCTTCAAAACTCCGAAGCCCTTTCTCTTAAGCAGAATGGTCAATATGCCTAGGAGTAAATCTCTTCCTACCAATAGAGCTATTAACCAGATAGGAAGGATGTCGCGAATTAAGAAGACTACGAGAATTGCAGAAATATAGAGTCGATCTATCGCTGGATCTGCAATCTCTCCAAAGCGCGATGTCTGACCCCAGGCGCGAGCGAGTTTGCCATCAAAGTAATCACTGGCTCCCCCGAGAGCTAAAACAGCGATCGCCCAACCATCGGCATGCAGAGATAAAGTCAGATAGACGAAGAGTGGAATTCCCAAGAAGCGAAGAAAGGTAAGTGCATTTGGAACTGTAAGAAGTGAGCTATCCATTCCTCTAATCGCGCTCCTTAACTCGAATCGCTACCTGAACTGGCGTGCCCGGGAAGCCAAACTCCTCACGTAGGCGACGCTCAATAAAGCGACGATAGGAGGCCTCGATCCAACCACTTGAGAAGACGACAAACTTTGGAGGGGCGATCCCGGCCTGGGTTGCGTAGTAAATCTTTGGCTGCTTTCCGCCTCTGACTGGTGGAGGTGTGGCGCCAATGAGTGCGCCCAAGAAAGAGTTGAGTTTTGCCGTAGGAACTCTGCGCTCCCAACTATCTAGCGCTGTGCGAATTGCAGGTGCTAATCGATCTCTATGCCATCCAGTTTTCGCGGCGACATTTACGCGTTGTGCCCACTCAACTTGATCTAGATGTCGATCGATCTCACGATCTAACTGATCTCGTCGATCCTCATCTACCAAGTCCCATTTGTTCATCACAATGACCATTGCCTTACCGGCCTCTTCCACCATTGTGATAACTCGAAGATCTTGTTCGGTGATGGGTTCAGATGCATCTAAAACAACGACTGCAACTTCGCAACGCTCTAGAGCACTCTGCGTACGAAGCGATGCGTAGTAATCAGTTCCAGATGCTTGATTGGCGCGTTTCTTTAAACCTGCAGTGTCGATAAATCGCCAGGTCGACCCGCCGAATTCGATTAACTCATCAACTGGATCTCGCGTAGTTCCAGCAACATCATCAACGATGGATCGGTTCTCCCCCGCTAATGCGTTGAGTAACGATGACTTTCCAACGTTAGGTCTACCAATCAAGGCAACTTTTCGATATCCATCCTGTGTTTGGGCACCACCAACCTCTGGAAGTTCAGCAACGATTCGATCAAGTAAATCTCCACTGCCACGTCCATGCAATGCAGAGACGAAATATGGCTCTCCGAGTCCAAGACTCCACAAACCATGAGCTTCAGACTCCTCACGCTCTCCATCTACTTTATTACCAATTAAAATCAGCGGCTTCTTCGCTTTACGCAAGCGCTGAACAAGAATGTCATCTTCATCTAATGCACCAACTTGTGCATCAACAACAAATGCAAGGACATCGGCCTCGTCCATCGCTATTTCAGCTCCGGCACTTACTTGAATCGAAATTCCATCAGGCTTTGCCTCCCAGCCGCCCGTGTCCATAACAATAAATCGGCGACCTCCCCACTCACATTCGTACTGCACTCGATCGCGCGTGACGCCAGGCGTATCTTCCACAATCGCCTCACGGCGCCCGATAAAACGGTTAATTAACGTTGATTTTCCTACGTTTGGACGGCCCAAAATTGCAACGATTGGGAGGCCTAAAAGCGAACGCTCTCGTAGTAACTCCCAAATGCGATCGATTGTCTCATCTAAATCTAAATGAGTTGAATCGATCTCAACAGCATCTCTTGCCATCACAAGGGGTGAAACTTCACGAGTTGAATCGATTGCATCTCGCGTATCTAGAGATGTGCGAACATCGACATTCTTATCTTCAGTTTCATTTTCGCGTCGTTCAGTTCTAGCATCTAAGTCAGCGGTCAAATAAATCTTTAGCGCGGCATCTGGAACAACAACAGTTGCAATGTCTCGCCCCTCGACCACGATTCCCTTTTCTGCACGATCAATAATCATTCTTTGCAGTGCAAGGAGCTCATTTCGAATCTCTGGCATCGCACTAACTTTGCTGACATTTTCGGTGACAGAGCTTCCACGAATCGCATGAGTGATCTGTGTATCCCCCGCAAAAATATTTGGATCATGAGGATCGGAAACAAATCGAATCGGAGACGATTTTAAGAGAGAGATAATTTCTTTCGGGCTCTCAACATTGTTTTCAAGTGCAAGCCACGTTACCGCCCGATAGAGAGCACCAGTATCTAAATAGTTCCATCCAGCACGGATTGCAATCGCCTTGGCTGTGCTGGATTTACCTGCGCCACTTGGGCCATCTATCGCTACAACTATGCCCATATTGGAAGCCTACTTCTATTTAAGAACCGGATGAACGTTCCATCCGATCGCGGATAAGTGATCTGAGAGCGACTGCGCATCAGAGGCAGAGAGTGCCAAAGTTATTAATGCACTCAACTGTCCAGGTGAGTGTTCAATTGCTAAATCTTCGACGTTGACAGATACTGCCGAGCATTCATTAAATATTGCAGCTAACTGACCGGGCTTATCATCGATGACAATTGGTAAATATGTGTACTCGCGCACGCTTCCGCCATGCTTACCTGGAATGCGCGATCGTCCGGCTCTTCCCGCATCGATAAAGGCGGCAATCTCATTTTTATCATCCAAGTTTTCGATTAGTGCGCCTAGCGCAGCATGCATCGATTTAGCGATCGCAGCGATTTCGACTCTATTTGCATGGATGATCTCACTCCACAAAGTTG
>JBILUX010000139.1:0-3544 GCA_044370765.1 Candidatus Planktophila sp.
TACCCAAACACTTAGCTGATTACTCACCCGAAGAGCGTCGTGAAGTAGTAAAGGCGCTAGGTCTACCTGCCTTTAGAGCCACTCAAGTTGCAACCCATTATTTTTCACATCTTTCAAATGATCCACAGACTTGGACCGATATCCCTGCTGATTTGCGTCAGAGCATTGCAGATCAGCTGACACCAAAACTCATTGAGTTAGTTAGATCAGTTACCTGCGATGAGGGAATGACGCGTAAGGATTTATGGAAACTCCATGATGGCGTTCTCGTTGAAAGTGTTTTAATGCGCTACAGCGATCGGGTAACGGTCTGCATATCCTCACAAGCTGGGTGCGGCATGAACTGCCCATTTTGCGCAACAGGGCAAGCTGGCTTGACGCGAAATTTGAGTGCCGGCGAAATCACCGAACAGATTGTCGCGGCAGCTCGAGCATGCGCAGATGGCGAACTACCTGGTGGCCCAACGCGACTTTCCAACATCGTTTTTATGGGAATGGGCGAACCCCTAGCCAACTACAACGCTGTGATGCGATCAGTTCGAAATATCACTGATCCAAATCCAGATGGCTTAGGAATTAGTGCGCGTTCAGTCACCGTTTCAACCGTTGGCCTCGTTAATGGAATTGAAAAACTTACCGAAGAAGGGATCGCAGTTACCCTGGCAGTCTCCCTGCATACTCCCGATGACGAGCTCCGAGATACATTAGTTCCGATTAATTCACGATGGAATATCAGGGAGGTATTGGCAGCTGCCGATGCCTATGAAAAACGCACGGGCCGACGATATTCCATCGAATACGCGCTCATTCGCGACATAAATGATCAATCATGGCGCTCGGATTTATTAGGGCGATTACTCAAGAATCGAAATGCCCATGTTAATTTAATTCCGCTCAACCCTACGCCTGGGTCGAAATGGACGGCGTCACGTCGTGAAGACGAGGCCGAGTTTGTTCGAATCTTGGAGAGCTACGGCGTGCCCGTAACAGTTCGAGATACCCGAGGCCGAGAAATCGATGGCGCATGCGGACAGTTAGCGGCAGCGGAAAAAACCAGAACAGACTAGTTAGCCTCGCGCACTCTTGGTAGGCTCATGACTATGGAAAAGTTAACGAACTTCATTAATGGCGAGGCCGTAGAAAGCACATCCGGCGAAACATCTTCACTTATCAATCCATCGACGGGGGCAGCTTATGCAACTGCGCCAAAATCAAATGCAGTCGATGTCGATGCCGCCTTTAGCGCTGCCAGCAATGCATTTCCTGGATGGCGCGACTCAACACCATCGCAACGCCAACGGGCATTACTGAAAATCGCTGATGCAATCGAAGATCGTCAATCTGAAATAATCGATATTGAATGTCGTAATACGGGTAAGCCAATTTCGTTAACTACATCGGAGGAAGTTCCACCGATGGTCGATCAGATTCGCTTCTTTGCAGGAGCTGCAAGAAATCTCGAAGGAAAATCTGCCGGTGAATATATGCCAGGCATGACATCGATGATCAGGCGCGAACCAATCGGTGTTATCGGTCAAGTGACTCCATGGAACTATCCAATGATGATGGCAGTATGGAAATGGGCACCGGCGATCGCTGCAGGAAATACCGTTGTGTTGAAGCCAAGTGATACAACACCGGCTTCAACTGTATGGATGGCAAAGGTAATGTCAGAGTTCTTGCCAGCTGGAGTCTTTAACGTAATCTGTGGCGAGCGCGAAACAGGACGTGCAGTTGTAGAACATAAGCGCCCCGACATGGTTTCAATTACCGGCTCAGTTGGCGCGGGAATTCAAGTTGCACAATCGGCAGCTTCACAGTTAAAGCGTGTGCATCTTGAACTCGGCGGGAAAGCGCCGGTCGTTGTCTTTGCCGATGCAGATTTAGCAGCTGCCGCCGAAGCGATTGCAATTGCCGGCTACTTCAATGCTGGTCAAGACTGCACAGCGGCTACCCGCGTCATTGTTGAAGAGTCGGTCTACGATGATTTTGTCGCTCTATTAACCGAGCAGGCTAAGGCCGTTGCAATCGGTGCCCCGGAAGAGGATGTCTTCCTTGGCCCGGTCAATAACGCTAATCAATTAGCAAGGGTCTCTGGCTTCTTATCGCGCGTGCCATCGCATGCAACGGTCATGGCAGGTGGAACGGCCCTAGATCGCCCAGGCTTCTTCTTTCCAGCAACTGTTGTTGCCGGCCTGCTCCAAGATGACGAGATGATTCAAAATGAGATCTTTGGACCGGTCATTACCGTTCAACGCTTTAGCGATGAGGCCGATGCCGTAGTTAAGGCAAATGGCGTCGACTACGGTCTGGCCTCAAGTGTCTGGACGAAGGATCATGGCCGTGCGATGCGTATGGCAAAGGCCTTTGACTTTGGCTGCGTCTGGATCAATACCCATATTCCTGTGGTTGCCGAAATGCCTCATGGAGGCTTTAAGCGCTCGGGCTATGGCAAGGATTTATCTGCCTATGGATTTGAAGATTACACACGAATAAAGCATGTCATGACCAATCTTGGGGCATAGTATGTGCGCCAGAACCTCACACAATAAGGAGTAAACCCGCATGGCTACAGAGCAATCACTTTCACCAGAGGCGCGTTCAATTCTCGGCGCTCGCATTTCTCGTCGAGGAGTTTTAGCGGGAGCGGGCGGTTTGAGTGCTGCAGGTTTACTCGCAGCATGCGGCGGCGGCGATGCTGCAGCTGAAAGCTCCGTGCGCTGGGGCAACTGGCCTTTGTACTTAGATTTCGATGAGGAGACCAAGACATATCCAACTCTTGTTAAATTCTCTGAATCCACTGGAATCGATGCCCAGTACTTTGAAGATTACAACGATAACGATGAGTTCTTCGGCAAAGTACAGGCACAGCTAAAACTTGGTGAGGACATTGGTTACGACGTAGTCACACCAACTGACTGGATGGCCGCACGCTGGATGCGCCTTGGCTACTCACAGAAATTCGATATGGCCAATATTCCAAATGCAGGAAATATTCTTGATTCACTTAAATCACCCTCATATGATCCCAATCGCGAATCAACATTAACGTGGCAGGGCATCATGTCTGGCTTTGGTTGGAACACTGAGAAGAATCCAAAGGGAATCCGTACACTCGATGAGCTCTTTGCACCGCAAAACAAGGGCAAGATTGTTGTGCTTACAGAAATGCGCGACACAATCGGCGTAATTCTCCTTGGTCAAGGTGTAGATATTACGACTGTTACTGAAGATCAATTTATGAACGCCGTTGATTTCATGGCACAGAAAATCTCCGATGGTTGGATTCGCGGAGTTAAGGGTAACGAGTATGCAGAGGATCTAACTTCGGGAGATGCAACTGCAGTCATCGGCTGGTCAGGGGATATGTTTATTCTCTCTAGTGAGAATGAAGGCAAGTTCGACTTCGCAATTCCAGAGTCGGGCGGAACAATCTCAGGTGATAACTTGATGATTCCTTCAACTGCATCGGCTGCTGGCAAAGCCAATGGCGAAAAATTGATTAACTATTACTACGATCCAGTAGTTGCAGCCGAAGTTGCAG
>JBILUX010000108.1:0-4487 GCA_044370765.1 Candidatus Planktophila sp.
GCCTCAGGTAAAAAGCCTTTGTCGCGATACCAAGCAATAGATACCTCACCATTGCGCTTAGATAATTTGGCGTTATCTGCTCCCATGACAAATGGAAGGTGGGCAAAAACTGGGTAATCCTCAAGTTCAACACCCATGGCTTGATAAACACGAATCTGGCGTGGTGTTGATGAGAGTAAATCCTCCCCACGCAAAACATGCGTTACCTTCATTAAAACATCATCAACGGCAACTGCCAATGTATAGAGAGGAGAGCCGTCGGCGCGAGCCAAAACAAAATCCGGCACAAACTTATGGTCAAATGCCATTTCACCGCGGATTAAATCGGTAAAGGTAGTTCCTCCATCTGGCATGCGCATTCGAACTACCGCGCCACGTCCTTCGGCCTCATATCCTGCGATTTGATCGGCTGTTAAATCACGACAGTGGCCGTTGTATCCGGGTGCTTGATTTGCAGCTCGCTGGGCTTCGCGGACGGCCTCTAACTCAACAGGAGTGCAGTAACAGTAGTAAGCATCTTTCTGTTCAATAAATTTTGCTGCCCAGTGCGCATAAATATCTAAGCGCTGCGACTGTAAGTATGGACCGTTCTCACCGCCAACTTCAGGACCCTCATCCCAATTGAGTCCAAGCCACTTCAATGTATCGATTGCTGCATTGATGTACTCATCGGTGACTCGTGTTGTGTCGGTGTCTTCGATACGAAAAAGAAAGCTTCCTCCAGTGTGACGGGCATATGCCCAGTCAAAGAGAGCGGTACGAATATTGCCCACATGGAGATCACCTGTAGGAGATGGTGCAAAGCGAACCTTTACTTTTTTTCCTCCTGTTGTGCTCAATTTCTACTCACTTTGTTAGTTAGTTCGCCTAGGCCTTCAATACTCATGGTTGCGGTGCCTCCAGCGACCATCGGCCCAATACCTGCAGGCGTTCCAGTCAAAATAACATCTCCGGGAAGAAGTGTCATGACACGAGAGACAAAGTTAATAATCTCTGGCACTTTAAAGATCATGTCGCTCAAATGTGCGGACTGCTTGATTTCACCATTAACACTCGCTGTAATTTTCTGTGTACCGGGGATGAAATCAGTATCGATCCATGGTCCAAGTGGGCAGAAAGTATCAAAACCTTTGGCCCGGGTCCACTGTCCATCCTTCTTCTGAAGATCACGCGCCGTAACATCATTAGCGATTGTGTAGCCGAAGATCACATCATTCACTCGCTCAATTGGAACATCCTTGCATAGGCGTCCAATCACAATCGCTAGTTCGGATTCATGATCTACTCGCTCGGACATGTCGGGCCAGACGATGGTGTCATTTGGTCCAATAACAGAAGTGTTTGGCTTAAGAAAAATAATTGGCTCATCGGGAACAACGCCTCCCATTTCGGCGGCGTGATCTGCGTAGTTTTTACCGATACATACGACTTTGGAGCGAGGAATAACCGGGGCTAAGAGACGGACTTTGTTAAGGGCAATTGTTGCGGCGGTTTTTTGAATCCCCGAATAGATTGGATCCCCCGTGATGACATGGATAAGGCCGTCATCCTCTAAAAGGCCAAAGAGTGGATCGGTGCCAAGATTGGCATCCGGACCGGGAGAAAATCGAACAATACGCATTGGGCGATTCTATCGCTTACTCGTGGTCCTCAATCTCTGCCTCTAAACGCTCAATTAAAACACTGCTAATTCTGCGACGGCGACCAAGCGGACGCTCAGAAGTAATCGACCAGCCATTGAGTGAGATTGTGCTGCCAGCGATTGGGACTCGACCGAGTTTTTGCGCCATGAGTCCGCCGATAGTGTCAACATCCTCAAAATCAGAGTCGCTTATAACAATCTTCAACTCATCAGCTAAATCTTCAATATGAAGTGTTGCATTTGCCCGTGCCTTGTCGGGCGATAGCCACGTGAAATGGTCTTCGCCATCATCGAACTCATCCTCGATTTCGCCGACAATCTCTTCGATAATATCTTCGATCGTAATGATTCCAGCGGTGCCGCCATACTCATCAACGACTACTGCTAAGTGAATCTGATCTCTCTGCATCTCTTTTAAAAGCTCATCGGCCATTTTAATCTCTGGAACAAAGTTGGCCGGGCGCATATGTTGCTCGATAATTTCACTCTGCTCAGCTTCGTGATGGTCTAAGGCGCGTTTGGCTAAATCCTTCACATAGACGATTCCGATGATGTTATCTGGGCCAGTGCCTACCACTGGAATTCTAGAAAAACCAGAACGAAGTGCGAGGGAGAGTCCCTGGCGCAGAGACTTATCTTTTTCAATCCAGACCATTTCAGTTCGAGGAACCATGAGTTCGCGAACTAATGTGTCTCCGAGTTCAAAGACAGAGTGAATCATCTCGTGCTCATCGGACTCCACAAGTCCACGCTCATGTGCAAGATCCACTAGGTCGCGCAGCTCGGCCTCTGAAGTGAAAGGTCCCGAGCGGAAACCCTTTCCTGGAGTGATTGCGTTTCCAACTGTAATGAGAAGCTTCGTGACTGGTCCCAAAATAATCGCTAATCCGTAAGCGACGATAATTCCATAGCGGGCGTATTTATGAGGCTGTTGCTTGCCTAAAGTACGAGGCCCAACACCAACTACCACGTAAGAAAGTACGACCATTATTAAAACCGTTAATGCCATCGCCTGGGCCGATGGATAGTTGCGGAGCAATATTGATGCAAGCAAGACCGTAGCAGTTAACTCGCAGAGTTTGCGAACAAGTAAAATCACATTTAGATATTTCGCTGGCTGTGCGCTGTATTTGCGAAGTAATGCTCCTCCACGCTTGCCCTCTAACTCTTCAACAACAATTCGTGAAATCGAAGTCAGCGCCGACTCGCTTGCCGCAAGAAAGCCGGCAAAAGCTAGGAGTGCGATGATGCTGACAATTGCAATGGGACTCATTGTGTTTTCTTCCAGTTCTCTACTATTTCTTCTTGCAGGGCAAACATGACGCGCTCTTCGGCCGGGTCGGCATGGTCGTAACCAATAATGTGCAATAGACCGTGGATTGCCAATATAAATATCTCGTGCACACTTGAATGCCCCGCGGCCTTGGCTTGAACTTCGGCAAATGCTGGACTGATCATGATGTCGCCAAGCGTGACGATGTCTGACTCATTTTCAGGCATGTCCATTGGGAAGGAGAGAACATCGGTGCTACCCGGCTCATCCATCCACTTAATATGTAGCTCCGTCATATATTCATCGTCGATGAAACCAACATTTAAATCACACTCAGGATTGAGTTTAAGTTGACCCATTGCAAAAGTAATCAGGGATTTTAGCTCGTTACTTGGAACTAGCTGCCCTGAAGTATTTGTTATCTCGATAGCCATCTATTGTCGAATCGGGCGCAGTGATTGACGCTGCTCATCAAAGCTGTCATAGGCTTTAACGATGTCACCGATTAATCGGTGCCGTACAACATCTTCGGCAGTTAATTCGAGAAATGCGATGTCATCGATATCACCTAAAATATCGCGAACCACTCTAAGGCCCGAGTGTTGACCATTAGGCAAATCAATCTGTGTGACATCACCTGTAATGACCATTTTTGAACCAAAGCCCAAGCGCGTTAAGAACATCTTCATCTGCTCTGGCGTTGTGTTCTGAGCCTCATCCAAGATAATAAAGGCATCATTTAGTGAGCGCCCACGCATGTAGGCAAGAGGTGCAACCTCAATAACCCCCGACTGCATTAAACGCGGAACCGTTTCAATATCTATCATGTCGTGAAGGGCATCAAAAAGTGGCCGCAAGTAGGGATCGATCTTTTCACTTAATGTACCTGGCAAGAAACCTAAATGCTCTCCGGCCTCAACCGCCGGACGAGTTAATATAATTCGATTAACGCTTTTATGCTGCAGCGCAGAAATCGCCATCGCCATCGCTAAATACGTCTTTCCTGTACCGGCCGGGCCAATTCCAAAAGTTATGGTGTGATCTTCGATCGCATCGACGTATCTCTTTTGATTGGCAGTCTTCGGGCGAATCGTGCGGCCGCGATTACTTAGAATATTGAGCGAAAGGACTTCAGCGGGGTGATCAACAGGTATGTGCTCTAGCATTTCAATTGAGCGGTTCACGGCATCGACGTTTAAGTGATTTCCGGATCTAATGACGACCATAAGTTCAGCGAAGAGATTTTCAAGGTTGGTGCAATCTAAATGCGGACCGCGCAAAGTAATTTCATTTCCTCGAACTGTGATGTTGACTGAAGGAAATGCCGCCTCGATGGTACGTAAATTCTCATCGTGCGGACCGATAAGTGCGACCATCGGAATGGCTGTTGGTACGGTAATCAGTGTGCGCTCCATGTAAGGCTAAATCTATCTTTAACCGGGTGGCCATGCCAGCGAACGGCCGCCCAGAAGATGTAAATGGGCGTGAAATACGCTCTGCCCGGCCTCAGCGCCAGTGTTAAATACATGTCGGTAGCCCGCTAACCCTCTTTCTGCCGCTATCTGAACTGCG
>JBILUX010000109.1:0-4431 GCA_044370765.1 Candidatus Planktophila sp.
TTCATTAATCAAGGCCTTCATCGCCGATGCTCAGAGCGATATTACTGGCGTCGATGAAATACATATTGTCTACACCGAATTTAAATCAATGCTTACTCAAAATGCAATGGCAAAGCGGATGCTTCCACTCGAAGTTGTTGAAAGCGATGCGCCAGCACCAACTGGCCTGCTACCTATGTATGAATTCGAACCTAATTCCGAGGTTGTGCTTAATGCACTTTTGCCTCGTTATATTGAGGCTCGAGTATTTAACGCGATGTTGCAATCGGCTGCCTCTGAGCATGCTGCGCGACGTCGTGCAATGAAGTCGGCAACTGACAATGCCGATGATTTAATCAAGTCATTAACTCGACTTGCGAACGCAGCCCGTCAGGCTGAAATTACCCAAGAGATCAGTGAAATTGTTGGCGGCGCAGACGCGTTAGCCTCAGCTAGTACAGGGAGTGAATGATGTCGACATCAACAGGTAAAGGTCGCGTAGCTCGAGTTATTGGACCGGTAGTGGATATTGAATTTCCAGCCGACTCAATGCCATCGATCTTTAACGCACTACACGTAGAGGTAACCATGTCAGGTACTACACGTACCTTGACGATGGAGGTCGCCCAGCACATTGGTGACAACCTCGTCCGTGCGATCTCCATGCAGCCAACAGATGGAATGGTCCGTGGTGCAGAGGTATCTGACACTGGCTCTGCCATCTCAGTACCTGTCGGCGATGTAACAAAGGGACACGTGTTCAACACCCTTGGTGAGTCAATGGATGTTCCTACATCATCCCTGGATATCAAAGAGCGCTGGCCAATTCACCGTAACGCACCAGCATTTGATCAGTTGGAGTCCAAGACTGAGATGTTTGAAACCGGAATCAAAGTTATCGATCTTCTAACTCCGTATGTAAAGGGTGGAAAGATCGGTCTATTCGGCGGCGCCGGTGTTGGCAAGACAGTTTTGATTCAAGAGATGATCTATCGTGTAGCTGAAAACTTCGGTGGAGTATCTGTATTCGCCGGTGTTGGTGAGCGTACTCGTGAAGGAAACGACCTATTTTTGGAGATGACCGAGACCGGCGTTATCAATAAGACCGCCTTAGTCTTTGGTCAGATGGATGAGCCACCTGGCACGCGTCTTCGCGTTGCACTCTCTGCGCTCACAATGGCCGAGTACTTCCGCGATGTTCAAAAGCAGGATGTACTTTTGTTCATCGATAATATTTTCCGCTTCACTCAAGCTGGCTCTGAGGTTTCAACTCTTCTCGGACGTATGCCATCTGCTGTGGGATATCAGCCGACTTTGGCCGATGAGATGGGTCAGCTACAAGAGCGCATCACATCAACACGTGGTCACTCAATTACATCTATGCAGGCAATCTATGTTCCTGCCGATGACATTACCGACCCAGCTCCACACACAACTTTTGCGCACTTAGATGCAACAACGGTTTTGTCCCGTCCGATCTCTGAGCTCGGTATCTACCCAGCTGTGGATCCACTTGACTCAACTTCTCGCATCTTGGATCCACGCTACATCGGAGAGCATCACTTCCGTGTTGCTAACCGTATTAAGCAGATCTTGCAGCGCTACAAGGATCTACAGGACATCATTGCCATTCTTGGAATCGATGAACTATCTGAAGATGACCGCGTACTCGTTGGCCGTGCACGACGTATTCAGCGCTTCTTGTCGCAGAATACTTTCGTTGCCAAGGTCTTCACTGGTCTCGATGGATCTTTCGTACCACTAGTCGACACAATCGCAGCCTTCGAAGCCCTTGCCGATGGAAAGTACGATCACGTTCCAGAGCAGGCCTTCTTCATGTGCGGTGGTCTAGATGATGTAGAGCGCCGAGCTGCCGAACTAGCGGCAAGCGTTGGAAAGTAATACAACAATGACACTCAACGTCGAACTCGTATCTCCAACGCAGCGCGTATGGTCGGGACAGGCCTCATTTGTCTCGGCCCGTACGGTAGAAGGTGATCTCGGAATTTTGAGCGATCACGCACCGCTCTTTGGAGTACTTGTCGATGGAGCAGTAAGCATTAAGGGAGTTGATGGAACCACCACCTCATTTACTGTCAGTGGTGGCTTTCTTTCGGTAGCAAATAACCGTGTTTCGATTCTGACGGAAACGGTAAGTAACTAACCTACTTAAGGTGATGCTCGGTTTCGATTACTCGAACTGTCTTTGATTGCCCGCGCATCACAATGGACTGACTTACTGCGCCAAAACTTGTATAGCGAATCCCCTTGATTAGCTCTCCATCAGTGATACCAGTTGCCGCTAAAAAGACATCTTCGGAGTTCACAAGATCCTTGGTGTAGAGGATTGCACCAACGGCTTTGCCATCCTCATATAACTGACTCTGTATCGCCCCACCCAAACAAATCATTGCAGCTGCTGCTATGACACCTTCTGGCGTGCCGCCGATGCCCATTAATAAATCAATTCCAGTATTAGGACGTGCCGCCTCAATCGCAGCAGCCACATCACCATCTTGAATTAAACGTATACGAGCACCTGCAGCGCGAATCTCCGAAATTAGCTGTTCATGTCGTGGGCGATTTAATACAACGACCGTAACATCACTGACCGCCAAATTCTTTGCAGTAGCAACGGCTTGAATGTTATAGGCGACTGATGCCTTTATATCAATAACCTGAGCAGCCTCTGCTCCAGTGACGATTTTGTTCATGTAAAAAGAGGTCTTGGGGTCAAACATAGTTCCGCGCGGAGATAATGCAATTACCGAAATTGCTCCATTCATTCCATTTGCAGTCAGAGATGTGCCATCAATGGGATCAACTGCCACATCACATGATGGTCCTTGTTGATTACCTACGTGCTCGCCATTATGGAGCATCGGAGCGTTATCTTTTTCACCCTCACCAATTACCACGACACCGGACATGTCAACGGTATTAATCATTTCGCGCATCGCCTCGACAGCGGCTTTATCGGCGAGGTTCTTCTCACCACGACCCACCCAAGGAGCTGCCGCAATTGCAGCGGTTTCAGTTACTCGAATCAACTCGAGGGCCAAGTTGCGATCTGGAATGGGTGACATTATTCGCGTCTCACTTTCGCTCCTAGGGACACTAGCTGCTCTGCAAAATAAGGATAACCACGATCGACGTGAAATGCTTGATCGATCGTTGTTTCTCCTTCACTAACTAAGGCGGCCAAAATCAAGCCAGCTCCGGCACGGATATCGGTGGCCTCAACTGGTGCACTCGAAAGCTCTTGAACGCCATCAATAGAGGCGTGGTGGCCATCAACGGAAATCTGAGCGCCAAGGCGAATTAATTCATTGACAAACATAAACCGTGATTCAAAAACATTTTCAGTTACCAAAGAATGACCATCGGCGATTGAATTCAGCGCAATGACCATCGGTAATAAATCAGTTGGAAAGCCGGGGTAGGGCAGGGTTGCGACATCTATCGCCCGAGGTCTTGAATCCATCCGAACTCGAATGCCATCGGCGGTAGTTGTCACGATTGCTCCAGCACTCGCAAGCTTTTCAAGTGGAAGCTCTAAGTCATGTGCCCGTGCTCCGTGAATTGTGATATCACCTTGAGTCATCGCCGCAGCAAATGCCCAAGTTCCGGTAATGATGCGATCAGGTATCGTCGCATGAGTAGTTGGTCTTAGTTTTTCAACACCCGTAATAGTTATAAGCGGAGTGCCAAGTCCAACAATTTGAGCGCCCATTGAGATTAGAAACTCGCCAAGGTCAACGACGTCGGGCTCGCGAGCGGCGTTATCAATTCTTGTCACACCTTTAGCTAAAACCGCAGCGGTCATAATATTTTCAGTGGCACCAACGCTGGGGAAATCCAACTCGACCATCGCCCCGATTAATCCAGTCGGTGCCTCGGCAATCACATAGCCATGTTCGATATGTGCATTAGCACCTAGTGAAGTTAAGCCTTTGATATGAAAATCTAATCCCCTAGAGCCAATCGCATCGCCACCAGGGAGAGCAACTTCAGCTTTGCCGATGCGAGCGACTAAGGGACCCAAAACATTAATTGAGGCGCGCATCTTTCGAACTAAATCGTAATCTGCGCGGTGGCCTGGAATAGTTGGGACATCGATAGTAACTCGATCACCTGCATGGACAACTGTGCAGCCTAATCGCGTTAACAAATCAGACATGATGTCAACGTCAGCGATTTCTGGCACGTTACTAATAGTTGTCTTACCTTCGGCCAAAAGCGCGGCCGCCATGAGTTTTAATACCGAGTTTTTGGCACCCGTTACAGTGACTTCACCGCGTAGGTGGGCACCACCGGTGACGTGGAAACGATCCAGAGATGCCATGGCCGCAGTCTACTTATAGGCTACGGGCATGGTTAATTTAACGCGTATTTACACCAAGACTGGCGATGATGGCACGACATCTCTTGGAGACATGAGCCGTACATCAA
>JBILUX010000110.1:0-4397 GCA_044370765.1 Candidatus Planktophila sp.
CTTGATTAGTCCTAGGACTAGTTGAGAAGTTTCGTAATTTCGGCAGATGCATCGGCGGCTGCCTTTGCAACTGTCTTCTTGCCTGTAGCTATATCAGCGAGCATTGTTTGGAGAGTATTTGCATTCTCAACATCAACCCACTTAATAGCACCTGGAACGAACCATGAGTTCTTTGCTGCAGCTGCAACTGGAGCAGCAGCACCAGAAATCAAGCTGAGCATCTTTGTATTATTTGGAATCGCACCACTTTGAGCGATGGTCTTCATCTGTGTTGCATTTGTGTAGTAGCGAATCCAAGTAGCAGCCAATTTTACATTCGCTGTATAACTTGGAACTGCCAAGTTTGATCCACCAAGGAAGGCTGGAGATGCTTTTCCGGCCTTAACAGAAGGCATTGGGAAGAAGCCCCAGTCAGCACCTACCTTTGGAATGCAGCATGATTCCCAGCCATTTGAGTATGACATAGCAACTTTGCCGCCATTGAAAACATCCCACTGTGCAGCTTCAGTTCCTGATTTGTCTGCCTTTGAGAGAAGATCGCTAACTTCTTTGAAGCGATTCAAACCACGAATTGCTGCATCGGAATCGAGTGAACCTACCCACTTGCCGCCAGACTTAGTCGCGATTGCGCCACCCTCGTCATAAACAAATGACATGGCCGCATACCAGTACTTGCCTGGTAGATAAACAGCAGAGAAGTCTTTGTCAGTTCCATAGGCATCCATTAACTTTTTGCCTGCTGATAGGAATTCAGCATAAGACTTAGGAACAGAGATTCCCTGTGCTTTAAATAGTGAAGGGCGGTACATGATTGCGCGTGCACCTGCGTAGTAAGGAACTGCATACAACTTACCGTTGTAGCTTCCTGCATCTTCAAGTGCCTTAAGCCAAGTTGCACTGTTTCCAAATGTTGGCTTATATGAGCTAAGTGATGCGAGCGCACCCGCAGCTGAATACTTCATAACTTCTGTGTTTCCAAACTCAACTACATCAGGTCCTTTTTTAGCAACTAGAGAAGCATCGAGTTTCTTGAGGTGATCTCCCCATGTTTGGAATTCAACAATAACTTTTGTATTTGGATATGCAGCAGTAAATGCTGCATTTGCATCTTCAAGAGCTGTTCCAAAATCTTTCGCATCTGGCATCAGCCAAACTGTGATTGATTTAGGGGCAGCTGCTTGCGCAGCGGTGCTACCTGTAAATGCAACAGCACCAACGAGGGCTGCAACACTTATGGCTGCGATTGATTTGGCGCGAAGTGTGCGCATACAAGCCTCCATTTAGATTCCACGATCTTGAGAGGGTTCCAAAGATCTAGTAGGACAGGTATAGACCAATTTTGCGAAAATTACTAGTATGTGGGCAGGGTTTGGCAGCCAATTCCCCCCTTGGCCCTCACACTTGAGCGCGCTTTGGGTTAGGTTGTGCCTCACGGGCAGAGCACGCCCCCTAATCAGACAGGTGGGCAGATGGCAAAAGAAGAGGTCAGGAAGCAGTTCCGCCTGGCCGACTTATTGCGCACTGAAATCTCCGAGCTAACCACTCACGATCTGATTCCAGGGGAGCGCGCCCTATCTGAACGCTTTGGAACCTCTCGAGTAACTATTCGGCAGGCATTGGCACTTCTGCAAGATGATGGATTAATTTATACAGTTCATGGCGCTGGTTCATTTGTCGCCCCTCCCCGCGTTGTTAAGCAGATGAAATTACTCTCATTCACACAAGAGATGAAACTAAAGGGCTTGAAACCATCTACAAAACTCATTAGCGCCCAACTCATCGAAGATGATGAAAAAGCTATTGATGATTTTGTCGTGGTTAGTGAACCGGCCTATCGAATCGAGCGCCTGCGGCTGGGTAATTCAGAACCACTCTCCCTAGAGATCGCATATATAAATCAAACTATTGCGCCGAACTTACTTGATCATGATTTAACTAAATCTCTTTATCATATTCTCGAATCTGAGTATGGGCAGGAAGTATTTAGCGCAGATGAACACCTAACTCCTATTATTGTTGATGATGCGATTGCAAAGATAATGAAGATCCCTGTTGGAAGTGCGGCAATTAGAATTCAGAGGACTGGTTATAACGTTCGTGGTGAAGAAATCGAAAGATCGATTTCAATTCGCCAAGGCAATCGTTGGGACTTTAAATATTCATTAAAAATATAATTAAATGAGTAAGCCTGAGATCTCAACCCCAAGGCGGGCTAGTTTTTCACGTCCCCCATCGATAGCAGTGAGCACAAAAGGCTTGCCGTCGGGGCAGATTGCGTAGGAATGTTCGAAGTGGGCGCCCCGAGATTTATCAACTGAGACAACGGTCCAGTCATCACTCAATACCTTGGTGCGCTCTGATCCTCGAGTGATCATTGGCTCAATTGCTAGGACTAACCCAGGCGTGATGTCGGGACCAAGGCCGGCTTTGCCGAAGTTTAAAACATGTGGCTCTTGGTGCATCTCGGTGCCGATTCCATGCCCACCGTATTCGCGCAAGATTCCGTACTTACCCTGCGACTTTGTGTACTGCTCAATTGCATATCCAATATCAGTAAGTTTGGCACCGTTTTTACCGGCAGCAATTCCATGCCACATGGATTCTTCGCATACATCCATCAGTTTTTGATCTTCGGCATTAATTATTCCAACGCCAACAGAGAAGGCAGCGTCACCGTGCCAACCATCGACAATTGCGCCACAATCAACTGAGACGACATCACCATCGTTAATAATCTTTTGGCCAGGAATTCCATGAACGATCTCATCATTGATTGAGACGCAGATTGTGGCTGGAAAACCATGATAATTCAAGAAGTTAGAGGTTGCTCCACCGCGCTTGATAACTGCAGCGGCGACTACATCGAGTGCATCGGTCGTCATTCCAGGCTTTATCGCTTCGCGAATCGCCAGATGAATCTGTGCAACAACCAGACCGGCACGACGCATAATCTTTAGCTGTTCAAGAGTTTTGATTTGAATTGCCATTAACTAACTTCCCTTATGAAACGCGGTTCAGGGCAGAGATTGCACGCTCGGTAATCTCATCAACGGCGCCCGTTGCACTAACAGTTATGAGTAAACCCTCACCACGATAGAAAGAGACGATTGGGGCGGTCTGCTCTTCATAAACCTCAAGGCGTCTTGCAATAACCTCTTCTTTGTCATCTTCGCGCTGATATACATCTCCGCCACAAGTTGGGCACTTATCGGTATTCACAGTTGGCAGGCCACACTCTTTGCAGGTACGGCGACTAGATAAACGCGCAATGATTTCTGCATTATCGATTGCGAGTTCAAGAACGGCAGTTAAGGGTGTCGCTTTTTCAGCTAAAATTGCACGCAAGACCTCTGCCTGTAAAACATTGCGCGGAAAGCCATCGAGAAGAAAACCATTTGCAAGATCATCGTAAGTTAAACGATCCCTGACCATTTCATTTGTCACAGAATCTGGAACGAGTTCGCCTCGATCCATAAAACTCTTCGCCTGAACACCTAAGGGAGTTCCAGCCTTCAAATTCGCGCGAAAAATATCGCCCGTTGAAATATGTGGAATTGCATAGTGCGCGGCTAGGAATTGTGCCTGCGTTCCCTTACCAGCGCCTGGTGGACCTACCAGGACAAGGCGCATTACTTAAGGAATCCCTCATAGGAACGCTGCTGCAACTGTGACTCGATCTGCTTTGCAGTATCAAGGCCGACACCAACAACGATCAAGATTGCAGTTCCGCCGAATGGGAAGTTCTGGCTCGCACCAAAAAGCACAAGCGCACCGATTGGAATAACGGCAACTAATGCAAGGTAGAGCGAACCAGGGGCCGTGATACGGGAGAGTACGTATTGCAAATACTCAGATGTTGGTCGGCCCGCACGAATACCGGGGATAAATCCACCGTACTTCTTCATATTATCTGCAACCTCATCTGGGTTGAAAGTAATTGCTACATAGAAGTAAGTGAAGAAAATAATAAGAGTCGCATAGGAAAGAACATAAATAATGTTGTCACCATTTACAAAGTTACGGCTAATCCATACTGCCCATGCGCCTTGGCTATTTGTAAAGTTAACAACAAGCGAAGGTATATAGAGTAGTGATGAAGCGAAAATTACTGGAATGACGCCAGCCTGGTTAACTTTGATTGGAATATATGTACTTGTTCCACCGTAAGCCTGGCGGCCTACCATGCGCTTTGCATACTGCACCGGAATACGGCGCTGTGCCTGCTCAACAAAGACAACTGCGGCTACGACTAGAACTCCAACTGCCATTACGAATGAGAAAGCAAAAAGACCTTTTTGAAGTTTGATTGACCAAAGCTGACTTGGGAAACCAGCTGCGATAGATGTAAAGATCAAGATAGACATTCCGTTACCGACGCCGCGATCTGTGATGAGCTC
>JBILUX010000111.1:0-4381 GCA_044370765.1 Candidatus Planktophila sp.
CTAACTTTGATTTAGGTTTTTTAAAAGCTGCCGCCTCGCAGCATAATTATCGATGGCCGAAATATAAGGTCTTTGACACGGTGCGATTAGCTCGCTCAGTTTTGAGTAAAGATGATGTGATTGATTGCAAACTTTCGACCTTGTCGGCTTTCTTTAGAACAGCAACTTCCCCGAATCACCGCGCGCTAGATGATGCGCGGGCAACTGTAGAGGTCCTCCACGGAATCTTCGAACGCTTTGGATCTTTGGATATAACTACAGTTGAAGATGTTGAGGCATTTACGCGTCGGCTAAAGAGGCCGAAAGCTTTTGGCTAAGGGCTGCCCACGCGTTAAGAAGTTCCAGGGCGGCCCCGGAATCAACTGCTTTAATCGCTTTTTCTACACCGAGTGAGATTCGACCGTGCAGATTTAAATCAGACTTTCCGTCATAGGCTGCAATTGCTGCAGCGGCATTTAATATCACTGCATCGCGCGGCGCGCCGCGCGCTCCTTGAAAAATTGACATTGTTATACGTGCATTTTCAGCGGCGTCTCCCCCAAGAAGTGCCGATACTGGTGCGCGGGCCATTGAAAAATCTAATGGATCAATCAAATCGCTAGATATTTCGCCGTTTCCGATAGTTAATACGGAAGTGGTCGTCGCTAACGTGATCTCATCTAGGCCATCATCTCCGCGAAAAACAAAGCCATCGACGCCTCGATCACCAAGAACTTGAGCCATCACTAAGTGCATCCGATCATCGGCAACACCGATTGCCCCGACCTTTGGCCTGGCTGGATTTGCTAACGGCCCCAGAATATTAAAGACAGTTGGGACTCCTAACTCCTTCCGGGCAGGTCCAGCAAAGCGCATCGCTGGGTGAAAGACGGGTGCAAAACAAAAGCCAATTCCAAGTGTTGCAAATGTCTTTTCCACACCTTTTCCATCCAAAGTTATGCAGACACCAAGTGCTTCCAACAGATCGGCCGAACCAGATTTAGATGAGGCGGCGCGATTTCCATGTTTAATAACTTTGGCACCGGCCGCTGCTGCGATGATGGCTGCAGTCGTTGAAATATTGATTGTGTGCGCACCATCTCCGCCAGTTCCGACGGTATCGACTGCGCGCTCTGAAATAGTAATCGGGGCGCAATGTTCATACATCTGGGCGACGAGGGCTCCGACTTCCTCTGAGGTCTCCCCCTTTGCTTTAAGGGCTAAGAGGAACTCTTTGATTCGTTCGGTCTCGGCGCGACCTTCGAGGATTTCTCGCATGCACCACTGAACATCTTCTGGAATCAAATCTAATCCGAGTGCAAGGGTCTCTAAGTTTTTGCTCCAGATATTTGCAACCATGGCTCAATCCAACCAAAGTGGATGTGGCCGCCGTTGGTAATTAAGAGGTGACGAGCTTGCTGCCACGCAGCAGCTGCGCAGCGGTCTGTGCCATTGTGAATGGATCGATGGGGTGAACCACAGATGCTTCGGCCAATGACCATGCAGCTAGCCATGAATCTTGAACACGACCGGTTATAACTAATACTGGTGGGCAGTTGAAAACTTCATCCTTTAATTGGCGGGCAATGCCTAATCCGCCTTCGGGTGCTGATTCTCCATCGAGGATAAATAGATCAACTGGTGCGCCAGAATCGACAAAGGCGCGAAGGGCAGGACCTGTCGCAAACTCATGAATCGTGTGTTCGGCGAGATCACTTGCAACTCGGCGTCCAAGGGATGCGATGATGCTCGCTCGGACCGATGAATCATCGGAGTAGATGACGATCTGTTTTTTGAGAATCTGCTCGCTCATAAGGTCGATTCTAACTCCAGAACTCATCGGCGAAAACTCCGAATCGCCCTCTCAAAGACGTGACCTGTTTCATGCAAAAAGGGGCGCAAACCCGAGCCTTATCCCGCTCTGCTGCAGGACAGGGGAGGTCTTTTAGGGAATAATCGCCCTCATGTCTAGCTCAGCCGTATCGGCCCACCATAAAATCACACGACCAAATGCCGTAGCAGTTGGAACCATCGTGTGGCTCTCCAGCGAACTGATGTTCTTCGCAGCCTTATTTGCGATCTATTTCACCACGCGCGGAGTGCAAGGACCAGAGATTTGGTTTGAGTCAAACCAAATTCTGAACATCCCATTTGCCGCCCTTAATACAACGGTTCTTGTTCTCTCTTCAGTGACCTGCCAGTTTGGTGTCTTTGCTGCTGAGCGTTTTCAAAATCACAAGACAGGCAAGATGTACGAGATTAATAAGTGGGGAATGCGCGAATGGTTCACACTTACTTTCTTGATGGGCGCATTCTTCGTTGCTGGCCAGATTTATGAGTATGCATCCCTTGTGCATGAGGGCTTAACGCTTTCATCGACTGCCTATGGTTCTGTTTTCTATGTTGCTACTGGCTTCCACGGTCTGCACGTAACAGGTGGATTGATTGCATTCTTAATCGTCATTGTTCGCGTCTCTAAAGCTCGTCGCTTTACTAGCGGTCAAGCAACTACAGCGATCGTTGTTTCTTATTACTGGCACTTCGTCGACGTAGTGTGGATCGCACTCTTTTCCGCGATCTACCTCATTAAGTAAGGGAGTACAGAAAACACGTGAAGCGTCTTTCTCGCTATCGCCGCCATAAGGCCGCAGCACCACTTCTTCTTGTCATCGCACTCGTTGGTATCGGCACTACCTTCAACGTTGCAAGTGCAACGATAAAAGCGGTTCCAACAACATTTGATCGCTCGGCTGCAATTGAAGAGGGAAAGCAGTTATTCCTAAAGGGCTGTTCTTCATGTCACGGTCTCAACGCTGAAGGCGGCGCTATTGCTCCATCTTTAATCGGTGTTGGCGCAGCCTCAGTTGATTTCCAAGTTGGTACTGGGCGTATGCCAATGGCCGATATGAGCACCCAGGCTGGGCGAAAAGCACCTGTCTATACCGCCGAACAGACTGCAGCCCTGGCTGCCTATGTTGCATCTCTGGCACCTGGTCCTGCAATTCCAACCGATGCGCAGTTAAATTATGAGCGCGATGGAAGTACTGCCGAAGGCGGCGAGCTATTCCGAAATAACTGCGCGATGTGCCATAACTTTGCCGGTCAAGGCGGAGCACTTACGCAAGGAAAGTACGCGCCCACATTGATGGGTGTTGAGCCAAAATATATTTATGAAGCGATGATAACCGGCCCGCAGTCGATGCCTGTTTTTAGCGATAAAACAATTACACCAGCTGAAAAACTCTCACTTATTAAGTGGATTGAGTCGGCCGAAGCCGAACCAAATCTCGGTGGAGCATCGATGGGTCGAATCGGGCCCGTCACTGAAGGATTATTGGCTTGGGTTCTAGGTCTTGGACTGCTGATTGCCGTTGCAGTCTGGTTAACAACGAAAGCGAGATGAGTACTGTGTCTAACGAAATCGAATCTATCGAAGATCCAGGCACTCCCGCCCATGTTGCGCGAGCTGCAGATTTAAATCCACGCTCTGAAAAGCGCGCCGAACAACAGGTAGCAATCCTCTTCGCTCTATCTGGCGTTGGATCACTATTACTTATCTATTCATATATCTTTATTGCAGATGATATTTTCATCTTCATCCCAGTGATGGGTAATCAAAATGCACATCAACTAGGCCTCGGAATTGGAATGGCGATGTCGCTCTTCTTCCTAGGAATGGCAGCGATTCACTGGGCTAAGACACTGATGCCAGAGACTGAAGTGGTTAATCACCGTCACGAATTTCGCTCCAGTGATCAGGATCGCGAAGAATTTGTTAAGACTGTAAAAGATGGAGTTGCTGGCGTGCAACTTGGTCGACGTAAGTTGATTAAGCGCTCTCTGGCTGTATCTATGGGCCTCTTTGCCCTACCTCCAGTCCTACTTCTGCGTGATTTAGGCCCTCTACCTAAAAAACTACTAGAGACAACTAATTGGAAGGCTGGAACGCGCCTAGTTACCGACCCTGGCGACCGACCAATTCTGGCTTCCGACCTTGAAGTCGGTTCAGTTGTTCAAGTCTTGCCCGCAATTGAAGGACACTCAGAAGATTCAGAGCACCAGGAGCGACCACTGAAAGATATCGCTAAGGATCCTGTTCTACTTATCCGTCTGCGTCCTGAAGACTTTCAATTGACTCCAGAAAAACTTGCCATGACTCACGAAGGAATCATCGCCTTTTCAAAGATTTGTTCGCACATGGGCTGCGCAGTTGCACTCTACGAGCAACAGACCAAGCACTTACTCTGCCCATGCCATCAATCAACATTTGATGTTACCCGTGGAGCCAAAGTCATTTTCGGGCCAGCAGCTCGCCCACTACCGCAGTTAGATATCACGGTCGATGCCGAAGGCTATTTAATTGCACGTGCACCATTTAATGAATCGGTTGGACCTAGCTACT